>CAZWPV010000308.1:0-4157 GCA_964635485.1 uncultured Anaerolineales bacterium | reverse complement strand
CATAAAGCGGATCGGGTCCGGGCCGACCTCGTCGAGCAACTCGCGCAGCGTGACGTATTCCCCTCTGCGCGTCGACATACGCACGTCCTCGCCACCCCGCTTCAGATTCACCATCTGGTAGAGGATGATGACCACGCGCTCCGGGTCAAGCCCCAGGGCCTTTGCCGATGCCTTCACCCGGGGGACATCCCCGTGATGATCGGCCCCCCAAACGTAGATTGCCTTGTCAAAGCCGCGCTCGACCAGCTTATTCCACACGTAGGCGATGTCGGAGGCAAAATAGGTGGGGCGCTCCTCCGGCAGCGGTATGATCTGGGGAGAACGAACCACGACGACGTCTGCATCCAGATCGGGGTAGGTAAACCAAACCGCATCCTCCCGTTCTACGATATGCCCCTTTTCCCGGAGCTTTGCAATCACGTCATCAAAAAGCCCGGATTCGTGCAGGCTCTTCTGGTGGAACCAGGTGTCAAACTCCACCCGCAGTTCCGCCAATTCCTGTCGCGCCTCGTCGATGACGCGCGCGATACCTTCCCGCCCCAGAACGCGCGTGGCCTCCTCGCAGGACACGTCTAGATACCGGTCACCGTGTTGCCGGGCCATCTGCTGACCCATCTCCACGAGATACTGGCCTTGATAGCCATTCTCTGGGAAAGGCTCATCTCTGCCCAGGGCCTGCGCGTAACGGGCATAGAGACTCTCCCCGAATATGCGCACTTGAGAGCCGGCGTCGTTGACATAGTACTCCCGCTCGACCTCAAAGCCCGCCGCCGCCAACACGTTGGCCAGCGTGTCACCGATGACTGCGTTGCGCACGCCTCCGACGTGAATGGGGCCGGTGGGGTTGGAGCTCACGAACTCGACCTGATACCTCTGTCCACGGCCGATCTCTAAATCGCCAAAAGTCTCTTCGGCTTCCAGGATCACTTCGACCTGAGCGGCCAGCCAGGCCGCATCCAGCGTGACGTTGATGTAACCCGGCCCGGCCACCTCGACCTCGCCCACGAGCGGCGACGGCGACAGGTGCTCGACCACCCGCGCGGCGATGTCGCGCGGAGACATGCGCGCCTCCTTCGCCAGCCGCAGACAGACGGGCGAAGCGTAATCGCCGTGTTGAGATTGCCGGGGGCGTTCCACGACGACATCCGGCATTTGGAAAGCCGGCAACGCGCCGCTCTCCTGCGCGGCCTGCAGCCCGGCGGCAATCCAAACCGCGACCCGATCCTGAACCAATTCTGACATCATCCTCCTCTACGCCACACGACCCGCCTAGGCAAACTTGTAGCGAACCGGAGCACAACGAGCTCCGTCATCCAAACCCAGCTCCCTGCGAAACCATCCCACCAACTGCTTTCGCTCTTCCGGCGGCAGGAACGCGCTTTCGACGGCCATCACGATCGTCCGCTTGATCTGCTCAAACGTCATCCCCATCGCCATCATGGCAACCACGTACTCGTCGGTAAGCGTCGTATCACTGACGCTTGGATCATCCGTGTTGATCGTCACCTGTAGATCAAGCGCCAACAAATCCAGCAACGGATGTTGCCCAACACGGCGCACGGCTCCCGTCTGCAAGTTGCTCGTCGGGCAGACCTCCAGCGCGACTCTGCGCTCCCGGAGCAGACCTACAACGTGCGAGTTCTCAATGGCACGTATACCGTGCCCGATGCGCTGGGCCCCCAGCGAAAGGATGGCCTCGCGAACATTCTCGGCCCCTCCTGCCTCTCCAGCGTGCACCGTCACGTATAGTCCCTCCTGGTGCGCCCGTCGGAAGACATCGACGAAGCGAGTGGCAGGATACCCTATCTCATCGCCGGTCAAATCCAGACCAACGACGCCATCACCCAGGTGAGCCGCCGCTACATTGGCGATCTCTGACGCAATATCCAGTCCTACATCCCGACGAATCGATAGAATCAGGTTGACGCGCACACCAAAGTCGCGCTGGGCCCTGGCGACAGCACCACATATCCAGGTGGTCACCTCGTCGAGCGAAAACCCCTGCACCCGGGCCTGCGCCAGCGGGTTGAAGCGCAGCTCCAGATACTTGATGTTGTCAGCCGCCGCATCGGCCACTGCCTCGTACGCCACTCGCTCCACAGCAGCTTGAGTGGGATAGAAGCGTTGCAAAAGGCGAAACTTTTCCAGAAAACGATGAAAATCCGGCTCGTCGTTCGCCACCGTCACAAAAGGCCGCAGATACTCGATATCGTAGCTGGGGAGATCGATCCCATGCTCCTGAGCGATCTCGGCCAGTGTCTGAAGTCGCAGAGAGCCCTCAAGATGCCGATGCAGATCCACCTTCGGCAAAGCGTGCAGTTGGGCCCGCAGGCTAGATATTGCCTCTTGATCTCTGTCGTGCGTTTTTTTTCGATTCCACATAAACACTTCGCCAACGCTATCGCTGTGGCCAGTTGAGCGGCAGCGCCCACCCTGAGAGAATGACTACGACGCCCTATCCCCGGTCGAAAGCGCCTGTTCCCCATCCGAGCAGATGTCGCTCTGATAACTGGGGATGGTGAAGCAAAACGTGCTCCCCGCACCCGGCTCGCTTTCCACCCAGATTTCCCCTCCATGAGCCTCCACAATGCGCTTGGCTATCGTCAAGCCCAACCCAATGCCAGCGAAACGCCGTCGCGCGGAACCATCCACCTGATAGAACCGTTCAAAGATCCGCGCCTGCTGATCCTGGGGAATACCAACCCCTTCGTCAGAGACGGACACCCGTACCATCTCTCCGACGTCCTCTACCGTCACCGTGATACGTCCACCATCCGGGCTGAACTTGATCGCATTACCCAGCAGATTATCGAACACCTGCTGTAGCCTGCCCGCATCCCCCTCTACCGGCGGCAGGTCGTCCGATATGTTCTCCACCAGAATCAGCCCTGCCTGCTCCGCCGTAGCAGCACACCCTTGCAGGGCACGCCTTGCCAACTTGCCCAACGAAATGACGGCTTTATTAGGCATCTGGTCCGCCTGCTGCAAAAACATAATGTCACTCACCAGGCGTGTGACCGTATCGGTCTTTTCGATCACGACATTGAGGTATTCCTTCTGCGAATCGGTGAGTGGGCCTGCATCACCAGCCAGCAAGAGTTCCACGTAGCCCTTCACAAAGGTCAAAGGAGTCCGCAACTCGTGAGACACGTTTTGCACCATCTCGTCCCTGAGCCGGTCAACCTCTTGCAGTTCGGTGTACGCCTCCGCCAGATTCCTGGCACGCTGTTCGAGGCTGGTATACAGCCGCGCATTTTCAATCGCAATAGCGGCCTGAGCTGCGGCAATAGCAAGCAGGCGCTCGTCCGCTGCGCTGAAGGCGCTGGGTTTATCGCTATCGACACTCAACGTACCGATGATTCTACCCTGCACGCTCAAGGGCACGGTCAACAACGACCGCACGGAGCGGTCAAAGAAGATGAAACCCTCAAGCTCTAGCGTATCGGGCACATACATCGGCGTCCCCTCAAGGGCCACGCGCCCGGCCACTCCTTCGCCCAGCCCCAGCCTAAAGTCACTCTGCCACTTGCCCTTGACGCCTGCCGCTGCCCGAATCTCCAAGACATCGTTTATGGGGTCCAAAAGCGCGATAGAACATGCCCGGCACCCCATCGCCTGCTTCAGCGACCAAACGATAGAGTTCAGCCGCTCCTGAACGTCCAAACTCGTGTTTACCTGCCGGGCCAACTGGTAGAGCGTCGACACCTCCGCGAGCCGCTGCTCGGTCTCCTGGTAAAGACGCGCGGTTTCGATGGCAACGGCCAGTTGCTGCGCCACCGTGGTAAACAAACGCTCATCGTCGGCGCTGAAAGCATCGAGATACAAGCTCGAAGCTTCCAACACCCCAATCACCCGCCCTCCAACCACGAGGGGAACCACCAGCGCCGAACGGACACCGGGGATGACCTCGACGTAGCGCGCATCTTGGGAAACATCGCCGATCCGCAGCCCGATGCCACACTCTGCTACCCAGCCCGTCAATCCCCATCCCATAGGCAGCACTGCTGGCCTATCCCGCGCCTCTGCATCGTGTCCAACAAGCTCCAGCACCTCTCGCTTTTCATCGACCAAGTACAGGCTCTGGTGCTCGAAACCCAGCCCCTGTTCGACAACGACGATGACACTCTGAGCGATCTCGTCAAAAGACAAGGTAGATG
>CAZWPV010000307.1:0-4159 GCA_964635485.1 uncultured Anaerolineales bacterium | reverse complement strand
ACCTGCGAGCAAAGGCACACCTGACGGATTTGCGATTTGTGGTTTGTAATTTACCCGGTTGCCTTCCCCGCCCTTCCGTGCTAAACTCCGTGGACGATCATTACCGCGAGGTTTTGAATGCCGTCACTACCGAGCCGTTTGAAAGACATCCGCAATCTGTTCCAGGCGCTGGCGTGGGACGATCTCTCGTTCCGGGTGGAGAAGGAGGCCCAGGCGCGCCTCGCTATCGTCGGGCCGGTCAACTCGGGCAAGTCGACGCTCTTCAACCGCATCAAGGGGCGCAAGGTCTCCTCCGTCAAGGCGGTGCCCGGCACGACCAAAGGGCTGGTGACCGAGTCGTTCGGCCCCTTCACGCTGGTGGATACGCCCGGCTTTGGCGAGGTGGGCGGGGTGGACCGCGCCGACGTGGCCAAGGCCGCCGCCGAGGAGGCCGACGTGGCGGTGTTGGTGCTGGATGCTTCGGCGGGGTTGCGCCAGTCGGATTACGATCTCTACGAGACACTGCACCGCGCCCGCGTGCCGCTGGTCGTCGCGCTGAACAAGATCGACCTGATCAAGCGCGATCTGCGGCCCGCACTGGAGGATGTCGAGCACAAGCTGGGTCGGACGGTGATCCCCATCTCGGCCAAGACCGGCGCAGGGGTGGGGGAGCGGCTCCTGCCGGCCATCGTGGAGGCGCATCCCTGGATGGCGACCGCGTTGGGGCGGGCGCTGCCGGCCTACCGCCGCCAGCTCAGTCGCAAGATCATCCGCAACGCGGCCTGGCTCAACGGCATCATCGCCGCTGTGCCGATTCCCCTGCTCGATATCCCGGTTCTCATGGCCTCACAGGTGCAGTTGGTGCTGCGCATCGCCGCCGTGTATGGCGAGAGCCTGAGCGTGCGCCACGCGCGCGAGTTGCTGACGACGATGGCGGGCAGCCTCGCGCTGCGCTACCTGGCTTCCGAGCTGGGCACGCTCGTCCCGGTGGTGGGCTGGCTGGCCAGCGGGATCGTGACCGGTGTGGGGACGTGGGCCATCGGCCGGGTGGCCGTGGCCTACTTTGAGGCGGGCAGGCGGCTTTCGGGTGAGCAGTTGCGGTGGATGTACAAGCGGCTGGCACGCCGACCCAGGCGTTCGATCAAGGGGGGAGCTAATGGCAGCTTTCCAGATCAGGCCGCTGAATCAAGCTGACCGGGCCTGGGTTACCCGTTTCCTCGAAGGGCATTGGGGGAGCGCGAGTATCGTAAGTCGCGGCCGACTGCACCAGGCCGACCGGTTGCCTGGTTTTGTGGCGGTGCGGGACGGCGAGATGGTCGGGTTGGTCACGTATCAGATACAGAGCAGTGAGTGCGAGATCGTTTCGCTGGATAGTTTGGTCGAAGGAGTTGGCATTGGGTCGGCGTTGATCGAGGCGGTCGAAGAGGTGGCAATTGCCGCGGACTGCAAGCGTCTGTGGCTGGTCACGACCAATGACAATACCCATGCCCTGCGCTTTTACCAGAGACGGGGCTTTGTGCTGGCTGCACTGCATCGCAACGCGCTGGAGGAATCGCGCAGGCTAAAGCCGGAGATTCCACTCGTCGGCTTGGACGGGATCCCGCTGCGAGATGAGATCGAACTGGAGGTGATATTGACATGAGTATCGGAGAGAAGCGCCGCAGAGTTGTCTCTCGGCGCAGTTTTCTGCGCGGTATCGGGGCCACCGCGGCGGGGTTGCTGGCCGCTGGCTGCTGCCCGCGTGCGCTCATCGAGGCGGTCGAGTCCACCGCCACGGCAGAGCCGACCGTCACGCCGGTGCCGACCGCTGTGTCGACGCATACCCCGACTGCCACGCCGACGGCTGTGCCCAGTTCCACGCCAACTGGCGTTCCAACCTCCTTGCCGGCCGGCGCGCCGACCGCTACGCCAACTACTGTCCCGACCGGCGCGCCGTCGGCCACGCCGCAGCCTGCGTTCCGCTCGCGGGTGGGGATCGCCCAAGTGGATAGCTACGACCCGGCACTGTTGCGTGGCAAGCTTGAGGCACTGCTCGATGGGATCGGCGGCCTGGGCGATGTGGTCAGGCCGGGCGATCGCGTGGCGATCAAGGTGAACCTGACCGGCGGCAGTGGTTTTGGATCGCCGGGGGGGGTGTTTCCTACTGAGAGTTACGTTACCCATCCAGAGGTCGTGCGCGCGTTGGGGGAGCTGCTGTGGGACGCGGGTGCAGGAGAGATATACATCGTCGAAGGGCTGTTCGACGCCGGCTCGTATCCGCGATGGGGATACGTGGATATGGCGGATGCGCTCGGGGCCACCTTGATCGATCTGAACAGCCCGGCTCCCTACGGCGACTTTGCCCTAAAGCCGGTAGGCGCGCGGGCGTTCATCTACGAGGCCTTTGACTTTCATCACATCCTCGAGGAGGTGGACGTCTTTATCTCTGCGACCAAGATGAAATGTCACTGGTACGCCGGCGTGACGCTTTCGATCAAGAACCTGGTCGGTGTGGTGCCGATGTCACACTACCAGCTCGATGCGAAGGACACCTTTCGCTCTGCCCTGCACGGCCCGGCCGACGACGTGACGAAGGCGCGGCTGCCGCGAGTGATTCTTGATCTTTTCCGCGCGCGCCCCATCGACCTGGCGCTGATCGATGGAATCAAGACGGTGGAAGGCGGAGAGGGGCCGTGGATCAGATGCTTCAATCCGGTGCAGCCTGGTGTGCTGGTTGCGGGCAAAGAGGTTCTGGCGGCAGACGCGGTGGCGGCAGCGGTGATGGGGTTTGATCCAACCGCCGATTATCCTGCCGCGCCGTTCCTGCGCGGCGAAAATCACCTGAACCTGGCCTACGGCCTGGGATTGGGCACCAATCGCCTGGGAGAGATCGGCGTCGTCGGCACTGCGATCGACGAGGTGCGGCAGTCGTTCAACCCGTGTTTGGGGTAAGGAGTGGCTGACGATCGAGTCATCGTCCGGCTGGCACGCATAGAAGATGCCGGGCGCATTGCCGGACTTGCCACGCAACTGGGCTATCCCACGACGTTGGAGCAGATGCAACGGCGACTGGTTCAGGTCGGGCAGACTGAGGAGCGCGCCGTTTACGTTGCTGTGCGTGATGGTCAGGTGGTGGGCTGGATTCACATCTGCGTGCGCCCGTTGGTGCAAGTCGATCGTGCGGCAGAGATCGAAGGGTTGGTCGTGGATGAAGCCTGCCGCGGTCGGGAGATCGGGCGCCTCCTGATCCAACAGATCGAGCAGTGGGTGCGCGAGAAGGGATGCGATACCATCTACGTGCGCTCCAATATCATCCGCGAAAGGGCCCACGGTTTCTACAAAGGGCTGGGGTACGAAAACATCAAAACCAGCTTGACGTTCCGCAAGGCTCTGTAAACCGCGCAATATCCCCCTTGTCCTGAAGATTCGCCGAGTATTCCTGCCTGTTCGCTATTCACAGTTCTCCTCTCGTGCGTTATGATTGTTTCTGAAACATCATCTTGAGGAGAGAGACATGAAAACGAAGGGTGCGATATTATTGGTCTTTTTGGCTCTACTGCTGGGCGGCCTGGCGACTGGGTGCAACACGCCCGCTCTGCCCGCAGCCACACCGGCCTCAACGGAAAGCCCGGCCACCTGGGAAATCGTGCGCCAAATTGAGGTCGAGCACCGCACAACGGTAGCCGGTTTTCACGATGAGGCTTTTGGCATCACGGTGGGATACGCCGGAACTGTATACTATACCGTCGATGGCGGCGAGACCTGGACAAGGTCAAACAACACCTCGATGTGTCGCTTTGGTCTGGACATCGTAGACGAAAGCGTAGCCTGGCACGTCGGCAATGGCGGCCAGGTCCGAGTGTCCACGGACGGAGGGCAGAATTGGGAAGGCGTGTCCGATCTGAGTGACCTGGGAATCAGCTCCTCGATAAGTTTTTTGGATACTGAGACCGGTTGGGCTGCGTCGCTGGAGGAACTGTGGGCGACCTCTGACGGGGGGCAGACGTGGATAGACGTCACCCTGCCCAACTCTGAGTCGCTTGTCGCCGCGATCACCCTGCGGACAGCTACTGATGCCTACGTGCTAGAGTATACGGGTAACCTCCACACCACCCACGACGGAGGCAAGACCTGGACTTCCCAGGCTCTGGAGCTGGGGGAAGATAAAATCGATATCAGTGCCCAGCCAGCTGTGCACTAC
>CAZWPV010000306.1:3951-4165 GCA_964635485.1 uncultured Anaerolineales bacterium | reverse complement strand
CTGCTGGCGGAGACACTGCGCGCGGTGCTGGCGATCCTGGCCGAAAAGATTCAAGCCCACGCCGATCGCGTCTGCATGGGGTTTACGCACATCCAGCCCGCCGAGCCGATCACCGTCGGCTACCGGCTGGCGACCTATGGGCAGGACTTGCTGGAGGACTATGTCGCCATGCGTCGCCTGCGGGCTGAGATCCGCGGCAAGGGGATGAAAGGCG
>CAZWPV010000306.1:0-3941 GCA_964635485.1 uncultured Anaerolineales bacterium | reverse complement strand
GGTCGGCAGCAGTGCCTCTTACGAGCGCGTGCTGGCAGGCACCGGGATGACGCCGGCGGAGATGGACGCGCTGGTGATGAAGGAATTGGACCTGGAGGCATTTCCCATCGCCACGCAGGTCTACCCGCGTAAACAGAACGTGCGCGTGCTGCATCTGCTGGCCGAGATGGCGGCTTCGCTCTACCGCATGGCATTCGACATCCGTCTGCTTCAGTCGCCGCCCATCGGCGAGTGGAGCGAGCCCTTTGGCAAAAAGCAGGTGGGGTCCTCGGTGATGCCCTTCAAGCGCAACCCCGTCCACACGGAGAACATAGATAGCCTGGCCCGCTTCGTGGCCGCGCTGCCCCGCGTGGCCTGGGATAATGCCGCCCACAGCTTGCTAGAGCGCACGCTGGACGATTCGGCCAATCGACGCATCTACCTGCCGGAGGCCTTCCTGTCCAGCGACGAGCTCTTGATCCGCGCTCACCGCGTGATCGAGGGATTGAATATCCACGAGGAGGGCATCCAGCGCAACATGGCCGCCTACGGCGTCTTTTCCGCCACCGAGTGGCTGATCATCGAGGCCGTGCGCAACGGCGCCAAGCGTCACGAGATGCACGAGGTGATCCGCAGGCACGCGATGACGGCCTGGGGCGCGGTGTGGGTCGGAGAGCCAAATCCGCTGGTCGACCTGCTGGCCGCCGACGAGGAAATCCTCAAGTACGTGGAGGCCGACCGCGTGCGCGAGCTACTCGACGCCACCGGCCACGTCGGTGACGCGCCGCAGCGGGCACGCCAAATGGCGCAGACGATCCGCGATCATCTGAACCAGGAGCGTTAAGTACCCCTTCATACTTCCTCACCGATCTGGTGGCGATAGTGTAGGATCTCGGCGGGCAGAAAGAGATAGAGACACGTCAGCCCGGCGATCACCCCGCCCAGGTGGGCAAACCACCCCACGAGGGTCGTGTAGCCATACGCCTGAATCTCTTGCTCCAGCATAGCGCCCACGATGTCGTGAGCTACTGTGTAGAGGATAAACACCCAGGCAGGCATGGGGATAAGAATCGGGATCGGGATAACGCCGATCAGCGGCAGCGTGCGGATGCGTTGAGTCGGATACAGAAAGAGGTAAGCCGCCACGATGCCCATGACCGCCCCGCTGGCCCCTAGGCCGGGTACCATCCCCTGTGTAGCAGGGAGCGCCATTTCCGCCAACACGCTACCGACACCCGACACGAACACGCACGTCAAATAGAAAAGGCCGAGCTTTAACGGCCCAAGTACGTCCTCCAGTTTTCGCGCAAAGAAGAACAGAATGAACATGTTGCTGATGAGGTGCATCCAGCTACTATGGAGAAATGCGGACGTCACCATGCTCAGGGCTCCCAACCCCTCGCCGTTGGTGATATCGACCGGCACCAGCAGCATCTGCATCATTACATCCGCCCAGGCATCTTGGCCGATTAACCCCGGCAGAAAATAGTAAACGAACACGTGGACGAGCGTGTTAAGCACAACGAGCCCGATCGTCATGGCCGGGAAGCTGCGAAAGCGCCCCCGGTCATCCTTGATCGGCAGCAAGAACACAAGCGAAAGAATCTGCAAAAGCCAGAAAAGGAAATAGATTTCACCCACCGCTCGTTCCCTCTATAGTCTCCCCAGAATCAACCCAAACGCAACGCCCCAAAGCAGCACGCCCGGCGCCCCCACCAGCGCCTTGCGCCAGAATCCCTCCACGCCCGCCTCGCCAAAGATCGCGCGCATCATCTGATTGCGGGGCACATCGGCCGCACAAGTCCACAGGAAAGCACCGACGGCCGCCAGCATCAGCGCCACCCACCCCGCGGGGCTGATCTCCCACGGCACCAACCCGGCATTGACCCACGCCGCCAATAGCAGCGGCAGCATCAACGCAGACGCCCGGCGCAACGTCTCCCCCCAACTCTGCGTGTGACGCTCGGGCAACGAAGGTTGCAGCCTGACCAACTCACGGCGCGCCTGCCGGCCCACCACCGACTCTGACCCGGCCAGCTCGGCGGCCTGCCTGTAGTGCTGAACTGCTAATCGGTCCTTTCCCAGGCGACGGTACACGTCACTCAGAAGCAAATGCGCCTTCGCGTATCCTGGATCAACAGAGACGGCACGCTCCAGCAGCCCATAGGCTGCCTCTAGCAAATCCTCCTCAATGTATAGTTCAGCCAAGTCGACAAGCGTCGTAGGATCATCTTTGTCCAACTGTATCGCTCGCTCGTACATCGCACGTGCATCGTCGGGCATCGCCCGCCGACGATAGATCGCCCCCAGGCGGGCGTAGAAAACCGGGGTCTCCGGGTATCGCTCGATGGCCCGCTGGTAAACGGCGACCGCCAGATCGGTGTGACTCATCTTCTCGTGCAACGCCGCTACTTCCTGAAGCACCTGTGGATCGTCAGTCGCCACTGTCTCTGCGATGGCAATGACCTCCTGGACCAGGGCGAAACGCTGATGCTCCACGTACGCCTGGGCCAGACCGAGGTAATAGTGTGCCCCATCGTTCAAGTCCCCCAAAAGCTCCCCGCAGTCCGGGCACACGACATGTTGCACCTCGACGTATTCCCCACAGCGGGGACAGGCGACGACGAGCAACTGGCCGCAATTGGGACACGTCTTTCCAGAAGACGGAACAGGAGACTGACAATGCGGGCAACGCTCCTCCACGGCGGGAGCCGCGACGCCCTGCTGGTCGAGAAGGCGCAGGCCCTTCCGGGCGTAGGGATTGTCAGGATTGATCGTCAGCACATTCTCCAGGCAGACGCGCCGATCCGCGAGCGACTCGACGACCCCACTCAACCACAGCCAGGCCTGCTCGCTCCGCTCATCCAACTCGATGACGTGCAGCAGTACCTGGCGCGCCTCTTCGCTGCGCCCGGCTTTGGCGGCGGCGATCCCGCGCCTCAACAGTTCGGCTACCTGGGTAACGTCGTGCATTCGGTTCTCCCCCACTTTGCAGATTATACGCACATACGCCGTAACGTGCAAACTGCGCTCCCTTCGGTACAGCGACCCCTTGACGCCTTTTCACTCCTGTGATACCATCCTCGAATCATCTCGCAGCACAAGGAGAGGAAATTAATGATTGGAACCGGTACCATCATCAACGTCGTTGCCGTCCTGGTGGGCGGGACGCTGGGCACAGTCC
This sequence comes from uncultured Anaerolineales bacterium, assembly GCA_964635485.1. Classification (GTDB taxonomy): domain Bacteria; phylum Chloroflexota; class Anaerolineae; order B4-G1; family B4-G1; genus JAFGED01. The sequence continues at coordinate 778 of CAZWPV010000306.1, read as the reverse complement.
TGGGTGCACGCTTACCCAAACGGATCCGCGAGACGGTCATGCACGGCCTGGGTCTCGTCGTCCTTGCCATCGGCATCCACTTCTCCCTCAAGACCACGGAGATCCTCATCGTCCTGGGCAGCGTGCTGCTGGGAGGCATCCTGGGAGAGCTAATGCGCATCGAGGACCGTCTCGACGGCATCGGGCGCTGGCTCGAGCAAAGGACGACGAGGAAAAACAACGCCGCCGGCCAGTCGAACATCCCTCCCGGCTCCAACACGACCCGCTTCAGTCGAGCCTTTCTGACAGCGAGCCTCGTCTTTTGCGTCGGGCCAATGGCAATCCTGGGATCGTTCCAAGATGGACTGGAGGGCAACTACGAGGTGCTGGCGATAAAATCGGCGCTGGACTTTTTCGCGGCCATGGCCTTTGCGTCCACGATGGGGCCGGGGGTGATCTCCGCTGCCCTCACCGTGGCGGCCTATCAAGGGGCGCTGACGGCGGGCGCAGGGTGGGCCAGCGCCGTGCTCACCGATCCGATGATCGCCGAGATGACGACCACGGGCGGCGTTTTGATGCTGGCTATCGGCCTGGGGCTCCTGGAACTGAAAAAAATCCGCACGGGTAACCTCCTCCCCGCCATCGTGATCGCACCCCTCATCGTCGCCGCGCTCGAATGGGTGCCCGTCATCGAATCTTTGGTCTGCAGGTGATTAGGGCAATCGCATTTGAGGTTGCCCGCCACAGGACAAAGGGACGTGGGGGGGTGTGGGGGGGGGGGGCGCCCGCCCCCCCCCCC
>CAZWPV010000305.1:0-4185 GCA_964635485.1 uncultured Anaerolineales bacterium | reverse complement strand
GAACTGCCCCTTCCTGCATATTCAGTATACTAGGAAGCACTCATGAGCGACGCCGAAGACAAAGTCAACGCGCAGGCCCACGGCTGGCAGCGGCTGGCCACCGACTACCCCTACACCTTCCACATGTTCCGCGTGCGACAGGATCAGGCGCGCTGGCCCGATGGTCAGGTGCGCACTTTTTCCTACGTCCAGACGTCCGGCGCGGTGTGGATCGTGCCAGTGACCGTCGACGGGCAGGTCGTCCTCATTCGCCAGTTTCGCTACATGCTGGACGACTGGCAGTGGGAGGTGCCCGCCGGCGGCTTTCACGATTTCACCGGCGACCCAGTCGAACTGGCAAAGCACGAGCTTGCAGAGGAGGTCGGGGGCAGCAGCGACGACTGGCTCTACATCGGGTCCTACAACACCGGTGCCAGCATCATCGAGGAAAAGTCTCACTTTGTGCTGGCCCGCGACGTGCGGCTGGATCACAAGCCCCAGCGCGAGCCGGCCGAGATCATCGAGGTGCATCCAACACCCCTCAAGCGCGCGCTGGAGATGGCGCGCAGCGGTGAGATCGCCGACGCCCACAGCGCCCTGGCGCTCCTGTGCTGCGAGCCGTACGTCAGGGGGAAGAAATGACGCGCGACGCGCGCCCCGACCCATCGGCGTTCTTCCTGGCGGGCGGCGATACCGGCGTGCTGTTGATCCACGGCTTTCCCGGCTCCACCACCGACGTGCGGCTGCTGGGGGGCTACCTGCACGAACGCGGTCTCACCATCTCCGCGCCGCTGCTGCCCGGCCACGGCACACAACCGGCCGACCTGAACCGGGTACGCTGGCAGGATTGGGCGGCCTGCGCTGAAGAGGCACTCGCTCAACTATCCGCCCGCTGCGACGTGGTGTTCGTCGGCGGCCTGTCGCTGGGATCGCTCATCGCCATCTACTTGGGCGCGCGCCACGCCGAGATGGCGGGCCTCATGCTCTATTCACCCGCCATCGCCGTGCGCAACCCACTGATCCACCTGACGCCGCTTCTGAAGCACATCGTTCCCTTCTGGCCGGCGAGCAAGTCAGATGCGGTGGATCCGGCGGCCGACAAAAGGCTATTCACCTACGCCGTGACGCCCACCCACGGCGCGCACGAGGTCTACAAACTGACGCGCGTCGTCCCCCGCCTGCTGCCACAGATCTCCGCACCGGTCCTCATCGTCCACAGCACGGGAGATCAGTCCATCACGCCACACAGCGCGCAACTGACCTACGACCGCATCGGCTCCACCGACAAAGCGCTGGTCACGCTGCACGACTCCGGCCACAACATCCTGGTGGACGCGGAGTGGGAAACGGTGGCGAGCAAGACCTATCAATTCATCGAGGCGCACCGATGAGGGAAACACGAGACCCGGAAGTCGTCGTCGGCGCGCTGCTGGTCAACCCGCAGGATCAGATATTCCTTGCCCGCTTTACCAAGCGGCATGGGCAGTACGTCATCCCCGGCGGACACATCGACTATGGCGAGACGGCGGCCCAGGCACTGGTGCGCGAGACGCAGGAGGAGGCCAGTCTGACGCCAACCAGGTTCCGCCTTCTGCTGGTGCACGAGCGCATCCGTCCGCCGGATTACAAAGACGGCCACCACCACCTGGTCTATCTCGACTTTTTGGTGGAGGCCTGGGAAGGCACACTGCAACTGGATGGCGTGGAGTTGTACGACGGGCAGTGGATACCGCCTGAAGAGGCGCTGACCCTACCCCTGGCCGACACCACCCGGCGGCTGGTCGAATATTACGCCAGAACCGGCCGCGACAGTCCGGTCGTCTACCTCGAGGATCGATAAGCCAATGGACCTATTCCAAGCCCTGCCTGCTTTGCGCCACCATCCCCTGCTGAGCGGCAAAAAGGTGGCCCTCGTCGGCGTCTCGACCATCGTGCGCGACGACGATGCTTATTATTTTGAGGTCAGCAAAACCAAGTACTGGAGACAGCGCGCGGATGGCATCACCATCGTCGGCGTGGGAGGTATCGGCGGGGGCATCAAGCAAGGCGAGACAATCACCGCCTGCCTGAAGCGCGAGGTAGAGGAAGAGATCGATACCCAGGTGCGGCTTGAGCCGGTTCAGGAAACCGCCTTGATCCACGAGTGGCAAATCGTCGATACACTGAATCTGAAACCAAGCAAGAAGCGCCCCACCCCAATGATGGTCATCCTGACCCCGCCGCGTCTGGGCGGCCCCGGTACCCCCGACCATCTGGCAATCCTCGCCTTCCGCACCCGCTTGCGCGGCGAGCCCGCGCCATACGACCTCTTTGGACTGCTGCGCATCGAAAACGAGGCCCTGGCCGCGCTCTTCGCCCGAGACGAGTGGTCGCTGGAAGAAGCGCGAGCTTTACCCGGCCTGACGATGACGCTCAACGGCCAACTTCCCGCAAACGCGGTTCTGCGACCCATCCTCACCGCCCGCGCCTTCCAACTCCTGATTAAGAAACCCGGTTTCTGCTAGAAACCGGGTTTCTCCTGCGCGCGTAGGGTAGCCGTCAGGCTGGCGATAGGTCCTCGTCCGCCGGGCGATGCCCAAACGACGCTCTCCCGTCCAGCAGCTACCCCCACTCTATGGTATTCTACTCACGCCGGCACAAACCGGCCCCCAGGCACAAGCCAGCGCCAGATCCCGCCACCGGCGGGATCGAACGGCCCGGGCACAGGATGACTCGGCGAGCCGCTTGGGGAAACAATCCAGGGGGAGCAACGGCGTCAAGCGTCATCCTGGATTCACCGCCCGGGCCACCCGGTCTTTAAACTCACGGGAAGACGAGGAGTAACCAGCGACGGGAGGGATTATGGAAGGCACAGCACGAACAGCTCGCGTGATGCGATTGGGAGGGAATCTCAGCTTGCTAGCGGCGACGTTCGCCTGCCTGGCCCTGTGGGGCGGCATCAGCCTGCTGCTCACACACTCCTCGCACCTACACGCCTCCGCCACACCCGAAGAGCCTGTGCTGCCCCAACCGGTAGCTCGATGGGAGGGGATATCTCAAGACCGCTGTACGCTGGCCAACCTGCTGCTCTTCTGGCTGCCGCTTGGCCTGGGTGCAATCGCCTGCAGCGCCGGCGTCGTCACCCTGGCCTGCAGTCGCGAGCGCGACCCGGATGCGTACCGTCGCGCGCTGATCGCCTTGATCCTGAGCGCCGTGCCCGGTTGCCTGTGCACACTGTGGTACGTCGCGTTTTCCGCCCCCAACTTGTGAGCGGCGGGCGTCTTCACCAGCCTGAAATACAGGAGGAACAACACGATGCGGTACTTTATGATCGCGATGGGAGTTATCGTCTCAATGACGTTCTTGCTGGCGATTCTCGGGGGGGCGGTTCAGGCTGGAGCGGGGGACAGTGCCCCGGTAGCGGCGCCGGCCACCGAAAACGTCGAACCGATGGACGGCGCGCCGCTGATCTTGCTGGCGCTCGCAGGCGGCACGGCGTTACTGGCAGGTGTCGTGTGGCTGGAGATGCTACGGCGCACGCACATGCCTATCTCAGAGTAAAGCCCGGAGCATCAGGGCCCCCTGGACAACGAAAACCGCCTGCGCAATGCAAGCGGTTCGACCTTCCCAAGCAGCCACTGCCCAGGCACCGGGTCAGGAGTGTGGAAAAAGATCCTTAACAAGCGAACGCAGATACGAGAAACTAACCGGCTTGATCAGCACCAAGTCAGCCCCTTCTATACCGCTCCCGGCAAGCGATTCGTCAGCAGTGATCACCACAATCTTGGTCTTGACCAGCCGCTCATCTGCGCGAATCTGCTCTAGAAGCGCCTGCCCAGAGACCTTTGGTAAGTGCAAGTCGAGCACGACGACAGCCGGCACTGTTTCAGACAAACGCTCCTGAGCCACAGCGCCGTCCATGATGACCTCGGTCTCGAAACCGGCCATCGCCAGCGCTTTATCAAAGATGATTGTGTGATCCTCGTGGTCCTCGACGATCAGCGCAAATGGTTTAGGCATCGTCTTCCTCCTTCACCGATTCCAGAGGCAGAGAAACTGTAAACGTACTCCCCCGCCCCATCTTACTCTCCAGCGTAACTTCACCGCCCATCAAAACCGCCAACTGCTTGACAGCGGTTAACCCCAGTCCAGTGCCGCCGTACTCCCGCGTTACAGACTCGTCCATCTGCCTGAAAGGCTCAAAGACATAATCCTGCGCCTCCTCAG
>CAZWPV010000304.1:0-4185 GCA_964635485.1 uncultured Anaerolineales bacterium | reverse complement strand
TGGTATCCCAGGGAATGTCGCGGTTGAACTGCGTGTGCAGGTGCACGAACGGCTTGCGCAGCGCATTCAGTCCCGCGATCCACATCTTGGCGGGCGAGAAGGTATGCATCCAGGTGATGAGGCCGACGCAGTTTTCGGCTGTGTTGGCCTCCACGCACAAATTGTAGACCTCCTCCGGCGTCTTGACGACGGGCTTGAAGACGACCTTGACAGGGATCCTTTCAGAGCTATTCAACGCCTCGGCGATCTTTTTCGAGTCCTCGTCGACCTGTTTGAGGGTCTCCTCGCCATACAGATGCTGGCTGCCGGTGACAAACCAGACTTCGAATGTTTCCAGATTCTCCATTACACTCAATCCTCCCGAATAACGTGACCCCGATTAACCTGGGAGTGCCTAAAAAACCACTCTGCTTTCACCGGATTTGACAATCTGGCGGAAGAACCGCAGACGCAGCCAGGCTATGATTTTGTTCACAAGGCTCTATTGTGCACCATTTTGCTTTTTTTGTAAAGTCGGTTCTAGCTACCTCTACCCCGACACTTTGCCAACCTCCCGCAGGTTGCGCGCCGCTTGGCGGCGAAAATGGCTTGTCAGGTGCCTTCTGCACATCAGTCGTGACGTACAAAGATCCTGCGGGAGGTTCAATCCTAAAAGTATCAGGGGACTAGAAATTTCAGCGGCGTAGCGACGTTCCGTCCGCCGTTCTTGGTCAGCCTGGCGCGGAAGAGACGATCAGCAGCGATATACCGTGCACCGGCAGCTCAAAGTTCAATGTAAGCTTGCTCCCATCGCACACGATCTTTTGCGGCGGCCCCAAAAGCTCCAAACCTGCGCGTGATTTGATCGCCGCCCGCTGCCCCGGCGCAGGGTACATCGGCTTGCCCTGGCGCATCCACTCGGCGTAGGCGTTGCTGTGGGATTGGTCAATCCGGTAGTGTTTCAAAACCAGCGCGCTTTCCTCAAAGGGCAGATTCTCGATCTCCAGGTCGATCTCGTACTCCCCGCCCACATCCCAATCGTCGTGATGATTGTAGATTAGTACCTCCAGGCTCTCGTTGCCGGAGAGGGTGGCGAAACCGGAAACGTCCGGTTCCTCACCGTGGTCACACAGGTTGGCGTAGGTCAGCGGGTCCTTGGCAGCGGTGCTTTCGAAAAGCACCTCCCGCTGCCCCATCCTGGCGTACATGCGAAAGAGATTGAGGATTGGTTTATCGATGCCCTGGGTGGAAAACGCCCGCGTGCCCTCGAAGCAGCGCTCGCCCACGAACATAAAGGCCCACGTCAGCAGCTTGAGGTCCCACCCGCTCTGCCGGGCGTAGCGGCTCACCTTGTCGAAAGCCGCCGCCACAAAGCTGGGGTAATACTCGGTGTTGCGAAAGTTGAGATTGGCATTATCCCAGGCCCCGCCAGCGGCCCACCCGTCGGGGTCAATCTCCGAAAGGACGCATTCCAGCCCGTCGAGCGCCGGATACCTGCCGATGATCTCGTGGCCCAGCCGGGTGTGGCTGAGAATCCGCTTCACCGAGGGTGGCGGTTGCTTGCGATGCTTGGGGTCGGCGCGGTACCCCCCACCCTTGACGTGGAAACTGACAAAGTCGATGGGCGTGCCTCTCTGCCCCGTGCAGCAGTTGACCCCGTTGACGCAATGATCCAGGAACCGATCCAGGAACTCGGCCGACGGGCGACCGTGGACGGGGTTGGTCGTGCCCGGCCCGCCGACGCGCGCCTCCGGGCAGGCCGCCTTCACCGCGGCGACCGTGTAGTCGTAGAGCTTGCTGAACTCGTCGACGGTCCCTCGCCAGTAAAAGATGTCCGGCTCGTTCCACAGCTCCCAGTACCAGGTCCGAATCTCCTGGCGCCGTACCTTTCGGCGCAATGCTGAACCATGTTAAAGATCAAATCGTGCCACTTTTGGTAATCCTTGGGCGGGCACGCCCATCCGTAGGTGCGATAGTTCCGTAGCGTCCAGGTGTCCTCGCTGGGGTCGTAGTGCGCCGTATCGACCAAATCGAGGGGCATGAACCCCAGCTCGACGAACGGCTTGCAGCGATACCTCAGAATTATATCGAAAATGAGATCGACGAACGTCCAGTCGTAGATCGGGCGGCCCTCGTCGTCCTCCAGGTAGGCGTTGGTCGAACCCCACTTGTAGAACCCGTGGCAGTTGCCCGTGCACAACAGGTGGTGCGCCCGGACGTAATAGGGCCTTTCCTGCATGGCCATGAACTTGGCCAGCAGTTCCTGCCCCTCGGGGGTGTAGGTGTAGTTGATCTCATCGTAGCCGATGTAGGTCCAGTTGTGAGGCAGATTCCCCAGCCACTCGCCGGCATCGACCTTGATCCTGGCTCTCTTCAACGAACCTGTGCTCATAACACATCTTTGGCATCCCACGGCCCACTCAGCCAATTGCGAAAAGGCATCTACCCGCGCCCTCCCATTTCGGTCAGCTGGCGCATTTGCAACGCGGCCCGCAATCCCGTCAAGTCCCTCAAGGTCTCGATCCCGCTCCAGTCGATGCCCGGTGCTCCCGGATCGACCGCTGCTGCGCCTCGATCACCTCCTGCTGCCAACACAGGCGCCGACAACATCCAAACCACGCCTACCACAGCCACTTTATGGCCTTGACCGTCGTCCCCACTCCGATGATCGACTGGATGTCGAACTTATCTACCAAGCGCTTCGAGCCCGAGATGCCCAACCCCAGCCCTCCGGAGGTGGTGTAGCCGCCCTCCAGGACGCGCCCCACGTCCGGAATCCCAGGCCCTCGATCCTCCGCCACGATCATGATGTACCTATCGTCCAGGTTCGTCGCCACCGTGACCGATCCACTCCGCGCGTACCGCTCAATGTTCCGCCCCAACTCTGAGATCACCACCGCCACCTTAGTCGCCTCTGCCTGCGGGAAGCCCATCTCCAACGCGATCTCCAATCCCCGCCGCCGCGCCCGCACCACGTCCGCCAGGTTGTTGATGGGAAAGTAGGTCTTGTTCGTCCGCCCCTCCGCCATCGCTACACCTCCTCTCCGAAGGTCTCGTCGACGGCAAACAGGCTCCCCCCCTCCATCTCCAACCCGGGAAGTTCTCCTACCTCCTCTTTCTCCTTCCGCCCCCGGCTCAACGCCAGCGCGTCATCCAGGTCCAGCACCGCGTGGATGTTTGGCAGCACCATCCCCAACTCCACCATCGTCTCTACCACCGCATCCTGCAGTCCAGATACGATCACCTCCGCCCCCATCAACTGCGCCATCTGCGCCGTGCTGTGGATGAACCGCCCAAAGAAGCTATCGCAGATATCCACCAGCGAGAAATCCAGCAGTACCCACCGCGAATCGTACCGCCGAATATCCCGCAACACCTGCCGCCGCAGCCGCAGCACGTCGCTATCCGTCAGGTCGCGTGGCACCGATACCAGCAGCAGATCCTCCAGTGTCTGTACGACGGTGAACGTCTTCAGCGACTCTGCCATCATAAACGACTCCACCGTCATCGCCTAACCCTCCCCCAGCGAAACGCCCCTGTTTTCTTTGTCATCCGATCATACCTCCTTGTGTGATACAGCGCGCTTCACCAGATCGAACCCCAAGCTCCCCAGCGCCGCCCGCAGTTCCACCTGCAGGCCAAAAAGGGCTGAAAACCACGGCTACGTGGGCCTACGGGCCTACACCGGCCTACGCCGGCCCATCCCGACCAGCACCGCCCGCAGCCCTGTCTGCAGGTCGGTCAGCGTCTCGATACCGCTCCAGTCGATGCCCAAATCGATGATGGTTTCCGCCACCGCGTCCGAGACGCCGGTGACGATGGTGCGTGCCCCCTTCAGCCGCGCCGCCTGCACCGTCTTGTTCAGGTAATCCGCCACGCCGCTGTCCACAATCGGCACCCCGGTGATGTCCAGGATCACGACCTTGGCGCGGTGCTCGCGAATCCCTGCCAGCAGGCTGCGGGTCACATCTCTGGCGCGCAGCGTGTCGATAGAGCCGATCAGCGGCATGACGATCACCCCCTCCAGCACCGGGATGATGGGCGTCGATAGCTCGTGCAACGCCCGCTGCTGCGCCTCGATCACCTCCTGCTGCAAGCGGATGCTCTCCGCTTGTGCTCGCTCCCGCTCCTCGATCTCCCGCTCCAGCTCCGCCGTCCGCTCTTGCACCCGCCGCTCCACCTCCACATACGCCTGTTCCAACGCTC
>CAZWPV010000303.1:0-4207 GCA_964635485.1 uncultured Anaerolineales bacterium | reverse complement strand
CCCCTGTGGTATAATGCTGGCCGATGGCCGAGTTCGTCCACCTCCACGTGCATAGCGAATACTCGCTGCTCGACGGCCTCAGCAGTTGTAGGGAATTGGCCGGACGGGCTGTCGAGTTGGGTATGCCGGCCCTGGCCCTCACCGACCACGGTGCGATGTACGGTGCGGTCCAGTTCTACAAGGACTGCAAAGCCGCCGGCATCAAGCCCATCATCGGCATGGAGGCATACGTGGCGCCCCGGGGACGCCAGGACCGGGATGCGCAACTCGATCGCCGCAGCCATCACCTCATCCTCCTCGCCCAGAACGACACCGGCTATCACAACCTGATGTGCCTGGCGACCATCGCCCAACTCGAGGGCTTTTACTACAAGCCCCGCATTGACAAGGAGGCCCTGGCACAGCACGCCGATGGCCTCGTTGTCCTCTCCGGCTGCGGCTCCTCCGAGGTCTCTCGCCTCATCCGTGATGGACGGTTGCAGGACGCCCGACAGACCATCGTCTGGTATCGAGATGTTTTCCCCGGTCGATACTTTCTGGAGCTTCAGGTGCACGACATCCCCGAACTGGCTGCGGTCAACCGTCAGATGGTCGCCTTCGCCCGTGAGTTCGAACTGCCCCTGGTGGCCACCAACGACATCCACTACGCCCGCCGCGAGCAGGCCTCCATCCACGACGTGCTCCTCTGCATCCAGACCGGCAAGACGGTCAACGAGCCGCAGCGCATGCGCATGGACGGCGATACCTACTACCTGCGCAGCGCCGAGGAGATGGCTGCTCTCTTCCCCGAGAAGCCCGAGGCGTTGGCCAATACGTTGCGCGTCGCAGAGATGTGCGAGTTCAAATTGACCTTTGGCGACTACCACCTGCCTCCCTTCGAGGTCCCCGAGGGGTATGATGCTGTGTCTTATCTGCGTCACCTGTGTGAGGAAGGGCTGCGGCGGCGCTATGCCGAGATCACCCCCGAGATTCGCCAGCGCCTCGACTATGAGTTGGACATCATTCATCAGATGGGGTTCGACACCTACTTTCTTATTGTCTGGGACCTGTGCCGCTTCTCGCGCGAGCAGGGAATCTGGTACAACGTGCGTGGTTCGGGGAACGGCTCCGTCGTCGCCTACACCCTGAGTATCACCAATCTGGACCCACGGCAGCACGGCCTGATTTTCGAGCGCTTCCTCAACCTGGGCCGCGTGACCATGCCCGACATCGACCTCGACTATCCCGACGACCAGCGCGCCGACCTGATCCGTTACACCGTCGAAAAGTACGGCCACGATCAGGTGGCGCAGATCATCACATTTGGGACGATGGGGGCCAAGGCGTCCATCCGCGACGTGGGCCGCGCCCTCGATTACCCGCTGACCGAGGTGGATCGCCTTGCCCGCCTGGTGCCCGGCGGCCCCAAGGTCAAGCTGGACAAGTCGTTGGAAGATGTGCTCGAGCTGCGCGAGGAGTATGAAGGTTACGAGCACGTTCGGCGGCTGATCGACACCGCCCGTGGCGTGGAGGGCAATATCCGCCACGCCTCTACCCACGCCGCTGGCGTCATCGTCGCCGACCGGCCCCTGGTGACCTACGCCCCGCTGAACCGGCCCACGCGCGGCGGCGGGGACGAGATCGGCGTCGTCACCCAGTACACGATGGAGGAGTTGGATGAACTGGGCATGCTCAAGATCGACTTCCTGGGCCTGGCCACGCTCACCATCATGCGTCGCGCCTGCGAGCTGATCCGTCGGCGTCACGGCGTGGACCTGAACCTGGACAACATTCCCATCGACGACCCGAGCATCTACGACTTGCTCTCGCGGGGCGAAGTGATGGGTATTTTCCAGGTGGAGGGCCAGGGGATGCGGCGCGTGCTGATGAAGATGCAGCCGACCAAGTTCGATCACGTGATGGCCACCATCAGCCTCTACCGGCCCGGCCCACTGGAGTACATCGACGATTACATCGACTGTATGCACGGTCGCAAGCCGGTCGAATATCGCCATCCCGCGCTCGAGCCGATCTTGAAAGAGACCTACGCCATCATCGTCTACCAGGAACAGATCATTCGCATCCTGACCGACGTCGCCGGTTACACTGCCTCCGAGGCCGATCTGATGCGCCGTGCGGTGGGCAAGAAGAAGAGGAAGGAATTGCTCAAGCACCGGGCCTCCTTCATCAAAGGTGCTGTGGAGCACAGTGGCCTGCCTCGCGAAGTGGCGGAGGCCATCTTTGGCGACATCGAGTACTTTGCCCGCTATGGCTTCAACAAGGCCCACGCCGCCGATTACGCCGTGCTCACTTGCCAGACCGCTTATCTCAAGGCCAACTACCCGGTCGAGTACATGGCTGCGCTTTTGTCGGTCGAGCGGAACAACACCGAAAAAGTCGGCCTGTTCATCGCCGAGTGCCGCCGCATGGGGATCGAGGTGCTGCCGCCCAACGTCAATTGCTCTGGCCTGGACTTTACCATCGAGGAGGAGAGCGGCGCGCCTGCGATCCGCTTTGGCCTGGGCGCGGTCAAGAACGTGGGCGAGGGGCCGGTCGAGACGATTCTGGCTGCCCGGGAGGCGGGCGATCCCTTCCGCGATTTGGACGATTTCTGCCGCCGCGCCGACATGCGCCAGGTCAACCGCCGGGCGCTGGAGAGCCTGATCAAGGTCGGCGCACTGCGCTCTTTTGGCACCCGTGCGCAGCTTTTGCCCATCATTGATAACATCGTCGGCTTGAGCGCCAACCTGCACCGTGCCAGGGACGTGGGACAAATGAGCCTCTTCGGCGAGGCTACCGGCGTGCACCTGGCTGCCGAGGAGACCCTGCTGCCCTCCCTTTCCCAGGCCCCCGAGGTGCCGCAGAAAGAGATCCTGACCTGGGAGAGGGATTTGATCGGCGTGTATATCTCTGAGCATCCCCTCTCTCAGGTGCTCCCGCGGCTGCGCGACGTGGTCACCGTCCACGCCGGCAGCCTGAGCGAGGACTCCAATGGACAGCAAGCCGTCGTCGCCGGGATGGTGCAGCGCGTGCGTCGCCACATCACGAGGAAGGGGGACGAGATGGCCTTTGTCACCCTGGAGGACTTGCAGGGCACCGTCGACATCGTCGTCTTTCCCCGCGTGTGGGCCCAGACCAAGGACCTGTGGCAGCCTGAGACCATCCTCGTGTTGGGCGGCAAGATAGATGCCGGGCGGCGCGATGAGCCAAACCTGCTCTGCGATTGGGTCAAGACGCCCGATCAGGTGGCACTGCCGGCCGAGCAAGAGGCCCCACAGCCGGACGCGCCGCCGGTCTTGGCTGTGCAGCCTGCCTCTGGGCCTCGCGTCGTTCGTGTGACGCTGACCCGCAGCGGGCAACAGTCCAGGGACGTACAGACCCTGCGCCAGGTTTGGGATATGTTGGTGGGCTATCAGGGGGGCGATCGTTTCGTCATCCGCGTCGTCGGCGGCGCGGAAAAGCCGGTGGAGCTTGATTTCCCCAACGAAAAGACCCACTACTGCCCTGAATTGCTGCAGGAGCTGACCGCGCTCGTCGGCGAGGGAGCCGTGCGGGTGTATGGGGGAGTGGCGTGAGAGGGCTGGAGCGTGTGCAGGCCGCACTGGAGGCGGGTGGGCTGGATATCGACGTCGTCAAGCTTTCCGATAGCGCGCGCACGGCGCAGCTCGCCGCCGAGGCCATCGGCACCGAGCTGGGCAGCATCGTCAAGTCGTTGGTTTTCTTGGCCGATGGGTCGCCCGTGTTGGTCTTGGTGGCCGGCGACCGGCGGGCCGACCCGGTCAAGTTGAAGGAATTGCTGGGGGCGCGGCGGGTGATGATTGCCGGCGCCGAGCGCGTGAAGCGGGAAACCGGCTTTACCATCGGTGGCGTGCCGCCGGTCGGCCATCTGCGGGTGTTACCGACGTGGGTCGACGAATCGTTGAGCCGTTTCGAGACCGTCTACGCGGCGGCCGGTCACCCCCACGCGGTGTTCCCGATTTCTTTCGAGGCGTTGGTACAGCTTACGGATGGCCACGTGGCCGATATCACGTAACAGGACGATAAACCCATAGAGGGTGCTGCGATTTCCAATCGCGACACACAAACATAGTTTTAAGGAGGAACACATGAGGTTAGCGATTCTAACAGGCGGAGGCGATGTCCCCGGACTAAACCCGGCGATCAAGACGGTCGTCAATCGAGCGCTTGACGCCGGATACGAGGTTCTCGGTATCCGGCGCGGCTGGCG
>CAZWPV010000302.1:0-4213 GCA_964635485.1 uncultured Anaerolineales bacterium | reverse complement strand
TACTACCTCTTCAAGGTAAAAATGATGGATTGTCATTCTGAGCATAGCGAAGAATCTCATCGTTGCTTGACAAAAAACCCCTTGTGCAACAGGAGCGAGATTCTTCGTCGCGTCGGATGCTGCGCATCCGCGCGCTCCTCAGAATGACGTGTTATCAAAATTAGCTTGACAAAGTACTACTCGTAACCCTCCCAATTCTTGATGCAGGTCACGTAACCCAAAGAACTGCTGGCATAGCCGCCCAAATTGACGATGACCTCATTAGAAATGGCGGTACAAGGCTTATTCGGGTCAGGATTTGGCTTACACATCTGCACCCGGATCTCCATCGCCTGAAACGCACCGGGATTATAGATCTGTTCCCAGGCCGCTTCGTTCCCGTAAATCGCGTTGAAAGTAGGATTCCCTCCGGCCAATTTAGCGCCGTTCACCTCAGGCACCGGCCCCTGCACGACGACGTAATAGCCCGGCAGAGGATTGCCGTCCAGATCCTCGATGTGACCTGCGACGCCGCTACATACGCCACATTCAGGCCTGCGGTACTCCACCTCGCAGGTAAAGGGATATGGAGAGCGCGTGACGCGAGGCGTGGGCGTGTTCGTCGGGGGAAAGGTGAACGTGGGCAGAGGTATAGGTGTGATCGACGGCGTCAACGTGGGGGTGCGTGTGTCCGTAGGCCCAGGAATAGGCGTGATGGTCGGCGTGGGCGTGGGCGTCCAACTGGCGATGGGTAGGGTCGGGGTTGGAGGGCCGGTCGGCAGCATGGATATGTCGAAGGTGGAAGGCGGGAGGGGGTTAATAGCGCTGGCTCCAAATCCGATGAGCGCATAGTAAATCACCACGCATAACGTCGCCACGAGTACTACGTAGGTCAGGATATTGAAAATCCGATCTCTTTTGGCGCTTGTCATCGTGCCATCTCCTCACTATCCGTCCAGAGAACGTCTCGTCAAGGAGCCGTGTCGACGAAAATCTGAACGTCGGCCTGCGTTCTCAAACCATCGACCCACTCCTGCAACACACCTTCCTGAAGCAAATGCAGGTTATCAGGACTGACCTCGCGCGCGGGATCGCGCTCGACGACTTGGACGATGTGATAACCAAGCAAACTGGACACCACATCGCTATACTCGCCCGGATTCAGGGAAAAGGCAACCTCCTCTACTTCGGGCACCGTGAGGATACCCCGGGGAAACCACCCCAGGTCCCCTTCGGCCTCGCGGGTGATGAGATCCTGAGAATAGGTCCTGGCCAGTGTGGCAAAGTCTGCGCCTTTTTCAAGCTGATCGTGGAGGCGTTCTGCTTCCTCAAACGTATCTACCAAGATGTGACGGGCGTGAACGTGCTCGGCCACCTTTGGCACGCTGTCAGCGATAAGCTGGCTCATCCTCATCACGACCAGACCTCTATGTTCTTTTTCCCGGTGGATCTCGTAGGTCTCGCCCCAATTCTCCAGCTTGGCCAGGAATGCCTCCTCGCCTCCATTCTCGGCGACCATCTCCGCCATGACAGTGTCCACTTCCTCATCCGAGACGGTGATGCCCGCCTCCTCCGCCGCCTGCACGATCAATTCCTCCGTGACCATAAAGTCCAGTATCCAGGAACGAGCCCGAGCCAGTTCAGCCTGTCCTTCTGAACTGCCAGGGTCGATCCCCCGCAACGGTAGATCGGCCTCGTACTGCCCCAGCGCACGCTCGTAATCGGCCAGGAAGATCGGCCGGCCGTTGACCAGCGCGGCCACCGGAGCATCTGAGGCGGGAGAGGGTGTAATTTCACCAACCGGGACTACCGGCTCAGCCCCAGGCGTGCCATCCAAGGGGATAGAGGTAACCGGGGCGGACGTGACCAGCGCCGGGCCGCAGGCCGTGCAAAGCAACGCCAGCAGAAGCGGCGATAGCCTCCACATCGCTCTCAAATTCATGCGACATCCTCCTTTATGACCGTCAGCATTTAGGACAGGAGCATTATACCCACAGCGGGAGTTTTATGCAAACGTAACGCTGGCGGGTTTTTGTGCTTGTCAAAGGTAGCGCCATCTGCTAAAATACTCACAGTCACATCGAGGAAGCTAAATGGCATCGTTGTACCTGGTTCGCCACGCTCGCGTCCAAATGACGGGCGACATAGCTGAGCGTCGGCTCCTTTCTGAGGAAGGAGAACATGAGGCTGACATCCTGGCACAGCAGGATTTTTGGTGCAAGGTAGAACGCATCTTTTCCAGCCCTGAGCTCAAGGCCCTGCAGACGGCGGAGCCAGCCATCCGCCGCTGGTCCATCCCTCTGGAGATCGCCGACTGTCTGCACGAAGTGCACCGTCCCCGCCCGATATCTGACTACGAAGGTACCATCGCGCGCTTTTTCTCCGAACCAGAAACCGGCGTTGCCGGTATGAATCCGGCCATCCAGGAAGCTGGGCGCATTACCCGCTGCATCAAAGGACTGGCGGCGGCGCATCCCGACTGGACGTTGGCGATAGTCTCGCATGGGCTGGTCACGGCCCTTTTCCTCGCCCGATTGGAGGGCCGCTGGCCGACGGTAGCGGAATGGCGGGCCATACCGTTCGCAGGCCTGGCGGTAGTGGATACGACGACATGGCAGATCGCTCAAGGCTGGTCAAACGCATGACGAACATGCTGAACTGGTTCAGGCGACACTGGCGGCTGCTTGTGTTTCTGGCCCTTCTGGTGTTGCTGCTGGTTGGCGAAGGTCCCCCACCTGGCCTCCTCGAAACCCGCGTCAATCGCAATCTCGCCGGTGATCGGTTCGACTTTGTCAGTTGGGAGGCGGACGCGCTGCTGGGAAAGCTGCTTCATAGTTTGATCGCGCCGCAGCGCTACATGGACGAAGAGGCACGCCACGATTTCGTCGTCGACTATATGGATCTGGTGAGCGAGATTCAACAGGTCGAGTGGGACATCAGCCTCGTCTACATCGACCCGAATGTGGGTGATCCCGGTGCCGCGTCGGCGGAGCTGCGCATCAAACTGGCCGAACTGCGCGCAGAGCAACAGGCTCGTCAACCGCTGGCCGAGGCCATTCTGGAAGAGCAGATCGCCGCCGTGTTGGTCGACGAGGGGTTCGGCGTGCTGGGCCAGGAGCTCCCACCTATTAGCGCGCACTTTACCCCCTTGCCTACCTATATCGTCATCTCGCCCCGCGACCGCATCGAGAATATCTTTAGCCTCAGCCTGCGCCACGGGCTGGATACGGCTCAGAGGGAGACTATCGAGGCGCGAATCGACTCGGAACTCAACGTCTCGTCGCTAATCACCAACATCGGCGGATTGGCCGCTTACCCGTCGATGCTGTTGGAGAGTAGTTGGCTACCCTGGGTGGCCGAGGTTACTGCCCACGAATGGACGCATCATTACCTCACCCCGCGACCGTTGGGGTGGTACTACTTGGAATCGGGAGAAACGCGCACCATTAACGAGACCACTGCCTCTATCGCGGGAAAAGAAATCGGGTACGCGGTGATAACCCGCTACTATCCCGAACTCCCACCGCCAGAGTTGCCCTCGCTGCCGGAGCCTTCGGAGGAAAAAGAGGCCGAGGTAGAGGAGCCCCTGCCGCCCGATCCCCTCGCCTTCGACTTTGGCCTGGAGATGCGAAAGACGCGCATCCGGGTGGACGAGTTGCTGGCCGAAGGCCGGATCGAGGAGGCAGAAGCTTACATGGAAGAACGGCGGCAGGTGTTTGTGAACGAGGGCTATGCCATCCGCAAGCTAAACCAGGCCTACTTTGCCTTCCATGGCTCCTACGCCGACGCTCCCGGTGCGGCAGGGAAGGACCCCATCGGTCCCGCCGTCCTGAGATTGCGCGCCCGCAGCCCAGACCTGTACGCCTTTGTGAGTCGGGTGGCCTACGTCACCACGCTGGCCGAGCTGGAGGTGCTGCTGGGTGAATAGAGATTCAAGAAACCAGGTTTTTCGTCACCCAAGCGCCCGATAGAGCACAATCCGCCCTGCGTTTGAGATACCCGTGCACAAAACTAGGCCCCAAAACCTGGTTTCTGTAGACCGTCACTCGACGAAGGGGCAGATGTCTATCGCTTCCCAGCGGGGGTTGGCGTAGCCATAGTTCGCGTTGAAAAAGTCGTGGACGGAGGTATCCTCCTTCGCTGCGGCGACGAGCGCCACGCAGCCATCGACGATGCTGCCACCCGCCACGTAGGACCCCCAAAAGACTTCCGCCAACGCTGCAACGCCGTGGCC
>CAZWPV010000301.1:0-4235 GCA_964635485.1 uncultured Anaerolineales bacterium | reverse complement strand
GCCTGCCGGTGTGGTGGCCGGCGGTGCTGGCCGAGTACCGCGCCCAGTACGAACCTCAAGAGGTTCTTTTCCCCTGCACGGCTCGCAACCTGGAGTACGTTCTGAAGCACGTGGCGGAGGAGGCCGAGCTTTCCCAGGGACTCTCGTTCGAGATGCTGCGCTGGACGTGTGCCGTGCGCGATTATCGAGCCGGGATGTCGGCCGACAAGCTGCGCCAGAAGCTGGGGATTTCCAAGATCACCTGGCGCGAGGTGGGAATCAAGATCGCCAAGTTGGCAGGCCCGGCGCTGTGAGAACGTGCTCCGTGATGCGTGACCTGCCTTCTTCACGCATCGCGCTTCACGGGCGTCGTGTGTACTCAGGCTGCACGTCCGTCCCGCTTAATTGCTCCCTCAACGCATCCTCGATGTCGATCATCTCTGCTGTGCCTGCGTAAGGTGTGGTGTGAATTTCCTCCAGGCGGTCCAGCGCCTTGACGACGGCCGAGACCTCCAGGATGGACCTGCGAGCTGAGGCGATGATCGCGCTTACGGCTGCTTGATCGACTGTGCCCGCTGTTTCCAGGCCGTCCAGTTCGAGGGAGAAGGCCATCAACCGATTGTTGACGTGGTGGGCCATCGCCGTCACCGTTTGCTTGAGCGCCGCCACGGCGGCCATCTCTCGTGTGGCCCGGTTGAGGCGCGCGTTCTCCACTGCGACGGCCACCCACGAGGCCAACGCCGTCAACATCTCCAGATCTTCCTTGGTGAACCGCGTATCTCCTGCCTGGCCCTGCTTGTTGATGGCCTCCAGCACGCCGATGACGCGCCCCTTGGTCTTTAGTGGCACGCACAGAATTGAGCGGGACTCGAACCCGGTGCTTCGATCCACTTGGGCGTAGAAGCGGGGGTCTCGTGTCACGTCGGGGACGTGGAGCGTTTCGCCGTGCTTGGCCACCCAGCCGGCAATCCCCTGTCCCGGCTTGAGGCGGAAGGCGGAGTAGCGCGCGACGTCTCCCTTCAGCGTGACGGCGAATTCCAGCTCGCTGGTCTCCTGATCGACGAGCAGAAGCGAACAGGCCTCTATCCGCAGGATGCGGGTGACGTTCTGCACGACGCGCCGGAAAACCTCCGGTTCCTCCAGCGTGGAGCTGATCGCCCTGGCGATGTCGTTGAGCGTGGCCCAGTTCTGCACCTGTTGCTGCAAGCGCTGGTTTGCTTGGGCCAGCGCCTGTGTCAGATTCTCCCGCTCCTGTCGCAGCCGCTCTTCTGTCAGGGCCTTTTCTATGGCGGCCCACACGTCTTCTACGGTGAAGGGCTTTTGCAAAAAGTCCTTTGCCCCCAGGCGAAAGGCTTTGAGGATTTCCTGCTCGGAACTGTAGGCGGTCAGCACGATGGTGGGGATGTGGCAGCTCTGTTTCTGCAGGATGCGCATCACGTTCAATCCCGATAGGCGGGGCAGCATCAGGTCGAGGAGGATCACGTCCGGTCGGTCGGCCAGCGCCCGCTCCAGCCCTTTCTGGCCGTCGGGGGCCGTCAGCACGTTGTAGCCGGCCGGAGCCAGCACGGCTTTGCGCAGGAACTCTTGTATTTGGAAGTCG
The DNA here is from genome assembly GCA_964635485.1 of uncultured Anaerolineales bacterium. Lineage (GTDB taxonomy): Bacteria > Chloroflexota > Anaerolineae > B4-G1 > B4-G1 > JAFGED01. Next base: position 2,656 of record CAZWPV010000301.1, on the reverse strand, counting down.
TCTTCAATGATCAGTACGGTTTTGTCGCTCATAGGGCTGGCTCTGCGAGCTTGTTACGTGAGCAGTCGTCTCATCTGCCTGATGGCGCGGTTGGTCACGCGGCGGTAACAGCGACCTGGGGGCACGAGCGCGACCAGGATTAGCCCTTGCTCTCCCATGCTGAGATACCGGCACACGAGACGGACGCGGTCGTTGCTGCGGATGGTCACTTCGTCCAGCGCCGCCAGGCCCAGTTGCTGCTGCGCCTCGCTGCTGACTTTTCGCAGCAGGGCCACGGTCGCCGCCGTGACTTCGCTATCATAGTCGGTGGGTTCGGTGGCGATGGGGAGGCCATCCTTGGAGGCCAGGATCACGGCCTGGAACTGCTGGTTCTCGTTCATCTTGTGCAGAATCTCTTTCAGCGAGGTTGGCTGCAATTTCTCTTTTCGATGTGGCGTTCCGTTCACGGGAGCCTCCTGTAAGGGTTGACGGCCGGGGCCGTTGGCTAAATGTGCTGCTGGGCCTGGTTTACCACCAGGTTGATGATCGCCTTCAACGTGTCAAAGACGCCATCTCCTTGAGTGGCTATCGACTCGAAGGAGGGAGATCCATTGCGTCCGAGCTGCCGCTGCATCAGAGTTACCGGTGCCACTCCTGGCAAGTCGCGTTTGTTGCACTGCAGCACGAGTGGTATGGTATGTGGGTTGTGTCCCATCTCGCGCAAATCATGCTCCATGTTGCGTATCATCTCGACGTTGGCTTGCATGCGATTCCACTGGGAGTCGGCGACAAAGACCACGCCATCGGCACCTTGTAGCACCAGCTTCCGGCTTCCGATGTAATAGATCTGGCCCGGCACGGTGTAGAGGTTGAAACGTGGCTTCAGGCCGGCGATCTGTCCCAGCTCCAGTTGCAGGAAGTCAAAGTAGATCGTGCGGTCGCCCCGCGTCTTCAGGGAGACCAACTCACCGCGCATCTTGGGGTTCATCTTGGCGTGGACGTACTGCAGGTTGGTCGTCTTGCCGCTGAGGGCGGGGCCGTAGTAGACGATCTTGAGGTTGATCTCGCGTAGTTTCCAGTTGATGAACATTTTGGAGAGTAGACGCGGATTCTACTCCGCGTTAGAATTCACCGAAGGCTCTTCCCAGTTCGTCTTCCAGGGCAGCTCTAAAGTCGGTGCTGGGACGCGCTTTTGGCTGGCTGATGGGTTCCTCGAATTCGGTGGCTAGCTCCTGGAGTTTCTCCGCTGCACGCCCGGCGAACAGCCGCACCATGCCGATGAGCATCTCGGTGTGAAAGATGACGATCAGGATAAAGTTGTTGGCCACGTTGTGCAGATAGATGCTCTTGCGTTTGCCCTCGTGGAGGAAGGAGCCACGGGGATTTTCCTCACCGATCTGTCGGCTCAGTTCGGCCATAGCCGCTACGTCGCCGGCTGCCAGGGCTGCTACCGTCGCTGGATCGCCTTCTTGCAGGCGGCCTTGCAAGCTGATTAACTGCCCGCTGATGTCGGCCAGCATGACGCACTCGGCTTCCGTCATCCGACGCAAGTCTGCCATGACGTGTTCGATCTGATCGCTCATCTCTACCGGTAGGGCAAAGTCTGCTCTCATTTTAGTGTCTCGCTCTCCGCCTGGGGAATGCCCTCGTGGCGTCCGGGGCGGTTTATCGTCTCAGGTTCGCCGCCATCATTTCGGCGAGGGTCATTTTCCTGGCCGGTTTCGGTTCAGATTCAGGCTCGGGCTCGGGTTCTTGGGGCGACGGTTCTTTTCTGGCCGTCGGCTTGGCGGGCTGTGGTCCTTTGAGCTTGGTCTCCAGCTTCTTGACTGCTACGTTGGCCGTCAGGTTGAGCAGTGGGATGTTGATGCGAGTGACGCACAGGATGCACAGACAGCCTTCTCCCACGCTCTTGACGACCAGCCGGCCCCCGTCGTAGAGCAGGTCGATGTCGCCGACCTTGCGCCGCTGGGCGATTTTCAGCCCGGCGATCGTCTGGGCCATCGTCCGCCCCACAGGCAAGAGCAGGTCGTCATCGAAAACCTCTGGCATCAGTTTGGCCACCATCTGCCCTTCGTCGTTGCACACGAAGGACCCTGTGACGCCTACCACGGCGTTGATGTCTCGTAGGATATTTTCCATATTACTCTCCACAGTATGCAAAGAACCTGACTAGAACCTCAACTCAACGGCAGTGAGCGCTGACTTCTCAAATGTAGTTGCTTTCTCCAGGCTTCTCCCCAGTCCCAGATGGTCAAAAGCCTTTTCGTTTTGGCGATAGAAGGACTCATAGACTTGGCGGTATTTGGTTTGAGCCACCTCTGTCCCTAGGGTGCCGAGGCAAGTGTGACATATCGCCTTGATCAGCGCTGCTATGGTCTCTCCTATCTCCTCGGGCGAACTCGATTGGAGTGGCGAGACATCTATCCTTTCCCCGTCAATGACTATTGATTCGAGGAGAGGCTGCTTGGTCTTTAATCTTTCCAATCTGCGCTCGACGATGTGCAGCAACTCGTTCCGGCCGAGGCCACGATCCCCCAGTTCCTCGACCAACAGATCGGTGAAACCTGACATGACCTTGAGTGCCTCAGCAGTGGTCAGGGGAGGAGTGACCGGCTTCGCCTCGACTGACTTTGTCTTTAACGTGTTTGCCAGTTTCTTGGCTGTCACGTTGGCCGTC
>CAZWPV010000300.1:0-4244 GCA_964635485.1 uncultured Anaerolineales bacterium | reverse complement strand
GGCGGCCTCCAGGCGATGCAGAGCCTCACGGTACCCGACAAGACAATCTGGACAACGCATCAGATATCTCTCAATGTCGAGCCAGAGCCCACCGCTCGGTGGGGCACAGGTACACGCGCGGGCGCGCGCCCGCGCCGGCCACCACCACTGTCATAGACATCTATTCACCACGAGTCGATGTGCTATTATACAAAAGTATCCTCCCTCCTGCAATTGCTCGCACTTTGATACCCCAATGTCTGGGCAAGGAGAAAGTAAACCCTGACTTGCGCGAGTAAGCGAGGTAGGATACAATTTAGGGTAGAAATATCAGGCAGGGGGAACCTTTGCCCCGATGTCTCCTGCAGAACTTGAGGAATCACATGTTCCACCCATCCGACCGTGTGCTCGTGGCCATTATGAACAACCGGCGCGACTTTGACATCGCGCAGGATGAGGGCTGGTACCGCATCCCGACCAAGTACGCGCCGCAGAGCGTCGCCGAAGCTGTGGTGCTGGCCTTTTACTTCACCCGCGCTTTTGGCGAAGAGAAGTGGGCCATCCACTGGTATGCCCCCGTCCGCGGGCACGAACTGGCACACCGCAGCGACCTATTCCCAGACGAATCAGACCACCCCCGCGCCGACGAGGCATACTACAAAATTCAGATCGGGCCGCTGGCGCGACTGGAGCAACCCATACCCAGCCTGCGCTGGCGGCGCATCACCTTCATCGACACGACGTGGGATCGGTTCACCGCCGCCGAAGAGATCAACGACCTGTACGCCTCGGGCGCCGACGGGCTCTACGTCACGCTCAAGGAAGCGGGCTTTTACCCCGAGCGCGAGTACAGCGTGCGCGAGGGCGGCGCGCGGTACGAAGTCGACATAGCCATCCCTTGCCTAAACGGCACCGTGGCCATCAGCACCGGTGGTCGGCCCGCGCCCCCTTACGCCCTGCACAACCCGGACGTGGATACCGTGCGCCGGGCTACACAGCGACTTGGGGGCCAGAGGCCGATACGCGACGATCTGTAACACACTTCAGAACCGTCTTGTGCCCCTCGCAACGGTGTGTTACAATGCGGCTCCGATTCCGACGACACTGAACCAGAGTAGAGGTCTATGTCCCAACGCAAATGGGTCTTGCCCATCGGCCTGGGTATCATTTTTCTCTTGATCCTGACCCCGCCGATCATCCTGGCACTAACCCCACAGCCCCTTAGGGCACTGCTTCAGCCGATCACCGGCCCTCAAGCCGAGACCGGTGTGCCCCACCACCTCACCTGGTGGAACATGCTGCTGGCCGGGCTGGCCTGTGGGGTCGCCATAGGTATTGGGACAACCGGCGCATTGCTGAAAAAGACAGGCTACGCAGTCGCGTCGTCGCGCTCCAAACTGCTGGCGATCTTGGGAATCATCACACTGACCATCTACGTGCTGGCATTTCTCCTGCCCTACCCCCTACATCGCTACTACAACTTCAAGGGCATCAGCTTTGGCGTGATCGCCCAGCGGGATGCGAGTGTGGCCCTGAGTTTGACTGTGGCGACGATTGGGCTGTTTCTCCTGTACTACGTCGCATACCGTCTCTGTCGGGGGCAGGACGACCGCCGGCTGTGGATGATCGTCGTGGCCGGCGCTGTGCTCTTTGCCCTGGCCACCGCCTTTGTGTCCCTGATCACCTCCCTCGACATCTACGACTATATCGCCCGTGGGCGCATCACCGGCGTGCTCAACGGGAACCCCTACGTCCAGACGCCGAACGATTACGCCGATCCCTTTATGGATTATGCCTCGTGGAAAGACAAGACCGCCGCCTACGGCCCCGTGTGGGAGGTGCTGAGTGGCTTCATCAGCCGTGTGTCAGGCGACCGCCTGTGGCCCAATATGATTATCCACAAGGGCGTGGCCCTGGTCAGTTATCTGGCGTGCGTGCTCATCGTCGCTGCGCTTTTGCAGCGCGTCGCTCCAAACCGGGCCCTCGCCGGCACGCTGCTCTTTGCCTGGAACCCGTTGATTCTGCTCGAAGGCGTAGCCAATGGGCACAACGACCTGCTGATGATGGCCTTGATCCTGGGCGCTTTCTGGTTTCTCAGTAAGGCGAGCGATGACTCAGACGAGGACGAGATTCCCAACGGTCTTTCGCGGCGAGTAGCGCTCGGCGCATTTAGCGTGCTCCTGCTATGGTTGGCCGTCCTGATCAAGTTCATCCCTGTCTTGCTCGTCCCCTTGTTCCTTCTATACCTGTTGAGCAAAGAAAGAAGCTGGCGCAGCAGGATCGGGCTGGGTCTCTTTCTGCTCGTTCTCGTGGCCCTGGTCACTGTCCAGTATTACCGCGTTTTCTGGCAGTGGCCGGAGGTCTCCTACACCTTTACCCGGCGGGGGGAAATGTTCCGTATGTCTGTGCCCAGCGTGATCCTGATACAGCTGAAGCGCAACATGGGCAACCTGACGTTCCTCCAAACTATCGCAAACCGCGTCGTCAATCTCTATCAGTTGCTGGGAATCCAACCTGCCGACCCCGCCAAACAGATCGGCCCCCTGGAAGTGGCGCACGCCATCGCCGGTTGGCCATTCCTGGCCGCCTTTGGCCTGGCCTACCTGGTTATCCTGGCGCACACCGCCTACGCGCTTTTCAAGACGCCGCAGCAGGAACAACTCTCAACTCCTCAGAGCTTCCCAGGGAAGATGCGCCGTTTTATCCTCGGGTCGCGGGGCGCGAGCGAAAAACATCCCTGGCACACCCTGCTAGAGACCAGCCTCAACGCCCTGATGCTCTATCTCCTCCTGGCCAACTTCTGGTTCTGGCCCTGGTACCTGATCTGGCCGGTCACCCTGATCGCCCTGATCGGCAACAAGCGACTGCTGGTTCCGCTGATCCTGGCCAGTTGTGCCGGGGAGCTATCGCACGTGGGGTGGAACTTTGTCTGGTACTGGTGGGGCATCAGTTGGGATACACTCTACCAACTGGAAGAGATCGTGGTGCTCGCCATGTACGTGCCCGCCCTGTTGTGGTACGTCGTCGCCGGCTACAGGGCGGCAGCGCAGCCCCGGCTGCAGCAGCAGCCCACCGACACCCCATAAACACACCGTCCAGCCGACCCCCACTTGCCACCCTGAGAAGATGCGGTACAATCCCTCCAGCGAGTCAACAGACAAACGAATTCACGAACACACGCTGACCATCACTCGCGGATTCGTGCATTCGCGCATTCGATAGGAGTGCAGCCTTGGCAACGACCGGCACAGTCGCGCGCATAGCGGGCGTAGTCATAGACGCCGAGTTTCCCTCCGGCGACCTGCCCAGTATCCACAATGCGTTGGTCATCAAACACGACGGCGGCCCGGAACTGGTCGTCGAGGTGGAGGAGCACGTCGACCCGCGTACCGTGCGCGCCATCGCGATGGGCAGCACCGCCGGCCTATGCCGGGGTCTGCCGGTGATCGACACCGGCCTTCCCGTCCGTGTGCCCGTGGGCCGGGCGACTTTGGGCCGCCTGTTCAACGTCCTAGGCGAGCCCATCGACGGCGAGCCTCTGCCCGATTGGGTGGAGCGCCGCCCGATCCACGTCGCATCGCCGCCATTGAGCGAGCAGCGTGTGGTCGCCGAGCCGTTCGTCACCGGCATCAAGGCCATCGACCTTCTGACCCCCTATCCGCGCGGCGGCAAGATCGGCCTCTTTGGCGGGGCGGGCGTGGGCAAGACGCTGCTGATGATCGAGCTGATGCGCCACACCATCCAGGAGCACGAGGGAATCGTGCTCTTCGCCGGCGTGGGCGAGCGCAGCCGCGAGGGGAACGAGCTATGGCTAGATATGCGGCGCAGCGGCGTGCTGGAGAGCACCGTCCTCGTCTTTGGGCAGATGAACGAGCCGCCGGGAGCCAGGTTGCGCGCGCCGCTCACCGCGCTGACGATGGCCGAGTACTACCGCGACTACGAGCAGTGCCCCGTGCTGCTCTTCATCGACAACATCTTTCGCTACATCCAGGCCGGGGCGGAGGTGTCGGCGCTGCTGGGGCGACTGCCCAGCGCCGTGGGCTACCAGCCCACGCTGGATAGCGAGATGGGCGAGCTGCAGGAGCGTATCGCCACCACCAGCCAGGGCAGCGTCACCTCGATACAGGCGGTCTACGTGCCCGCCGACGACCTGACCGACCCGGCGGTCGTGGCGACCTTTGCCCACCTGGACGCATCCACGATCCTCTCCCGCCGCCAGGCCGGCCTGGGCCTCTACCCGGCCATCGACCCGCTGGCCTCCAGCA
>CAZWPV010000299.1:0-4249 GCA_964635485.1 uncultured Anaerolineales bacterium | reverse complement strand
CCCCCATCACGGTGGACAAGCACTCCACCGGCGGCGTGGGCGACAAGGTCAGCCTCGTCGTCGCGCCGCTGGTCGCCGCCTGCGGCATGCCGGTGGCGAAGATGACCGGGCGGGGCCTGGGCTTTACCGGCGGAACGGTGGACAAGCTGGAATCGATCCCCGGATACCGCACCGACCTGAGCGACGCCGAGTTCAGAGCGCAGATCAAAAAGATCGGCGTCGTGCTGACCGGGCAGAGCGCCGACCTGGCCCCGGCCGACCGCAAGCTGTACGCCCTACGGGACGTGACGGCCACTGTTGGTTCCATCCCCCTCATCGTCAGCTCAATCATGAGCAAAAAGATCGCCGCCGGAGCCGATGCCATCGTGCTGGACGTCAAAACGGGCCACGGCGCGTTCATGAAGACAGTGGAAGAGGCCGAGGAACTGGCCAAGGCAATGGTGCGTCTGGGAGCCCGGGCCGGGCAGCGCGTGGTGGCCCTCATCTCCGATATGAACCAGCCGCTGGGCTGGGCGGTGGGAAATGCGCTGGAGGTGAAAGAGGCAATCACCACGCTGCACGAGAGCGGCCCCGCCGACCTGCGCGAGCACTGTCTGGTCGTGGCAGCGGAGATGCTGGTGCTGAGCGGCAAAGCTGCCGATACGAGCGACGCGCTCACGCTGGCCCTGGAGACGCTATCCTCCGGGGCCGCCTGGCAAAAGTTCAAGGAACTCGTGGAGGCGCAGGGCGGCGACGTGCGCACTATCGAGGAGCCGGAACGGCTGCCCCAGGCCCGGCTGATCGAACCCGTGCCCGCGCCGCGCAGCGGCTACCTGGCCGGACTCAACGCCGTCGAGGTTGGCGTGGCGGTGGTGGAGCTGGGCGGCGGGCGGGAGAAGAAGGACGACCCAGTCGATCACAGCGTAGGCGTGGTGGTGCACTACAAGGTGGGCGACCTGGTGCAGAAGGACACACCGCTGTTCACCATCCACGCGGGCGACGAGGAAAAGCTGGCTGCCGCCCGCGAGCGGGTGTTGGCCGCCCACACCTTCAGCGACAGACCGGTGCAGCGGCTGCCGATTTTCTACAAGCGCGTGGCGGAATAGAAAACCGCCCGGCGCCTCCCTTTGCGTGTCGTGTGCATTGCGCAGTTAGCCCAGGCCCCGGTATGTGCTCTCGCTCCGTCTGGCGACCCGCGCTACGACGACCACTCGCTCATTGTCCAGCACGGTGTAGATCACACGATAGTCGCCCACGCGCACGCGATATGTGCCTTGCCCGGCTACCTTGATAGGCTTGCAGCCTGGCGGGCGGGGGTCTTGTGCGAGGGCTTTGACAGCCACCAAGATTCTGGCCTGATCCTGGCGGGGCAAGCGGGCTACTTCCTTTCTAACCCTCTTGCCGATTCTGATCTGATAGGCCACCGGCGCCCTCTTCCAGTTCTGCGATGAATTGCTCCAAGCTGATGGTTTCCCCTGCCTCGTATTCCGCCAGGGCCTCGCGAACCGCCAAGGTATCCTCCAGCTCCTCCAAGCGCTCCAAGTCCTCAATGCTGATCACGGCCGCTTTGGGTTTCCCACGGCTGGCAATGACGATTCGCTCATTTCCATAAGCCGCACGGTTTATGACCTCAGACAGCGTGTCCTTCATCTGGCTAACACTTACTGTTGTCATCCTCTTACACTCCATTCAGTCCTTTAAGGCCATTTTACCATTTATGGCCTTTATGGTCAAGTCCTGTTTTGCCCGAGTTAACGCCAGACCCGCCGGGTTTTCGAAACCTCGACGGGTCTAGCATCCTCTACACGCACACGGTGGCGTTGCTATGGCAGGCATTCCAGCGCACCGCCCGTCCCGATACAATACCAGTACAACGTCACATCGCCCAATTCCGACTCGGCCAATGCTACCGCCATCCCCTCGCGCGTCGGCGCGCCGTTGGCAGCGATGTCGCGCTCCAGCACCTCCAGCACCCGCCAGGTGGCCTCGTAGGCCGGGAGGGCCAACGGGCCGGGCGGCTCTACGTGAGGCCCCATCCCCTGGTACGCGTCCACGAAATCGGCGCTATCCGGCAGGTCACGCGGAAACGGCCATGGCGTGACGAAGCGCGCCCCCTCGGCGGCCTCCCCCGCCACGGCGGCGAAATCGGCCGCGGCCAGCTCCGGCCCGCCCAGAAAGACGCCGTCCCAGCCCGCTTCCCGCAGCGCCTTCACCACCTCGCCCGCCGTCACCGGCGGGGCGTCGCAGACGACAGCATCTGAGGCCAACACCTGCTCCAGCCAGCCCGCGTCCTGCGGCGACACCACCGGCCCGATCCGCGCGTCGCGCTGCAAAACCAAGCCGAGCGGGCCGCCATCGGTCACCAGCGCCGCGCGATCCAACCCGGCTTCTTCCAGGTAGCGCAAAAGCTCGTCGGCGACCGCATCGGTGTAAGGTGTGATCAGTCCAGGGGAAATCAGGGGGATGCCAGCACCGGCGTAAGCGTCTACGGCGGCAGCGGTGGTCTCGGGGCGAAAGTGGCCCACGGCGGCGACGACCTCGGGATCGACAGCCAGCTTGCGCGCCTGCTCGACCGCCATCGCCGGGTTCGCTCCGTCGTCGTAGGCCACCAGCTCGACGCTATAGCCGCCTATACCGCCGGCGGCGTTGGCCTCCCGCACCGCCAGCCGCACGGCATAGATCACGTCGTAGCCCACGTAGCGGTAGCGCCCCTCGAAGGGGGCCACAAGCCCAATCTTGACCGTGGAGCGGACAGTGCCGGGGAAACGGCATGAGACGAGAAGGAGGAAACAGGAGGCAAGAGGCAAGAGACGAGAGACAACACGCAATACGTCATGCGTGATATGGGCAACCCTCGGTTGTTTGGCGCGACTATGGGACTGTCCCACCGCACATCGCATAGTTTTGCAGGTGCTCCTCCTCCGTCACGACGAAAAGGTGGCTGCCGTCATCCTTGGTGCAATCGACGAGGAAGTAAAAATAGTCGGTTTCGGCCGGGTACGCCGCTGCCTGGATCGAGGCCAACCCCGGGCTGCAGATAGGACTCGGCGGAAGCCCCAGGTTGCGATAGGTATTGTAGGGCGAGTCTATCTCCGTATCATCCAACGTGATCGTGGGCCACCACTCATCCGGGCTGCCAAGCGCATACTGCACAGTGGGACAGGCACTGAGAAGAGGCCAATCCGACGCCAGGCGATTGTAATACACTCCGGCGATGAACGGGCGCTCCTCGTCCAGCACCGCCTCGCGCTCGACGATGGAGGCCATCGTGATCCACTCGTAGAGACTCATTCCCTGCGCAGCAGCGGCCGCCCGCATGTCGGGCGTCACACGTGCGTCAAAGGTCTCCAGCATGCGACTCAAAAGATCCATGGCGGTGGCCTCCTCAGGCAGACGATAGGTTTCAGGGAAGAGGAAACCCTCAAGCGTTGCGTCAGGGGGTAGCTCGGACAGAAAGTCGTAGGGGGATTCCGCGGTTTGCCAACCCGTCGTCGTCAACGCCAGGAACTCGTCCTCTGATATACTCGTCTGCGCGGCGACGGCAGCAGCGATCTGCTCCAACCGCAGCCCCTCCTGAATCGTGACGCTCTGCTCAGCGACCAGCCCACGTTGCAGCGCCTCGGCGACTTCGGGGATGGTCATCGTTCGACGCAGCGTGAACTCCCCGGCCTCGATCGTGGTATCCAACCCATGGTATTGCACGTAGCGCCGAAACAACTCGGCGTCCAAAATCAGGCCCGCCTCCTGCAATCGCGTGGCGATCTGGGCCACCGTCTCGCCTGGATTGATGACGAAGGTCACGGGCGTGTCGTCGTCGCCGGCTGGCTGCTCCAGTTTCTCGGCATTGGCGTCGAGATAGGCACCGATGAACACGTCGTCCGCCCCCGGCACATCTTCCAGGCCGATGGAACTCTCGCCGCCGACGGACAGGGCGCTTTTCACAAACCGATAGGCGCGAAACCCTGCCACGGCGAGGATACCGACTGTCACGCAAAAAACGACGATCTTGCCTATGGTTTTGACGGTTTTCTTGTTCAAAGCCACTGCCTCCTACAATCGACATCCATTAGCCGTCGCCCACCGGCGGCTCGCCATCGCGGCGGCTGTGCGTATAACGAGCACCCAGATAGCGGCTATCTAGATAGCTCTGCAAGATCACAGCAGCCGCTATCGCGTCCAATTCACCACTGGCGCGTGCGCGGCGACGCTTCTTCTCACTGCGACGCTGACGCAGGATCTCTTCCGCCTCCATCGTCGTGAAACGCTCATC
>CAZWPV010000298.1:0-4252 GCA_964635485.1 uncultured Anaerolineales bacterium | reverse complement strand
ACTTGTGTTTCCCTACAGAACGTGGCGGGCCAGGTGCGGCCCGACCACCGCTGGTAGACGCCATCGTAACGAGTGTCCTTCCAGTGATGGATGCAGTTGGTATCGCAATAGTTCAAGCGCGTGCCATCGAAGGAGTCGCCCCGAGGGTAGATGGACGGCTCCGGCCACTGCTCACGGTCAGCTTCGTGCTGCTGCTGCGAGCTACTTGCCCGCCCTGCCAACCAGCCAATCCTTGGCCGCCGCGATGCTCTCAGCGATGCGCAGATCCGGCCTCAGAAACTGCATCGCCATGACGACAGCCTTCTGCGCCGGGCTAGACACGCCCACTATCGCGGTGGGGCTGCTGGGGATCCCTCTTTTCCTGGCTGCAGCAGCCAGCTCCCTGGCCCTTCCGGTCACTTTAGAGGTGATAAGAGAGCCTGTCGCATCGATCAGCATCAGGATCAACGTCCCTGACGCCTGCTTGAGCACCTCCGTCTCTGTCTCAACGATCGCTCGGATGAACTCCTCCTCATCGTGGATGTTGGAATAGTCGCAGAAGAGTATTCTCTCACCTCTATGTTCGATCCACTGTACGCGATTGCCCATGGTGCCCTCCCTGGTTGTGCGTGTACCAAGCGAGTCAATTAACGATGAAATCCTGATGCCATTTATTCACCGCCATCTTCCAATTCATCAGGTGGGTAGAAGAATCTGACAGTCCCTGCCTGGAAACAAGATACTACTTGGCTCCCGTTGGCGAAGTCGACTAATACAGTGATTTCGTCTGCTCCACTTGCACCGAAACTGCCACCATCTTCCCAGTTGTAGTAGGTTACCCGCAGCGTATATTGATTCGAGCTCTCAACAGCCGGTTCGTGCAAAAGTTCCCAACAGCGATTGGGCCACTCGTAGCCGGGAGAAACTGGGTTCTCTGCTGGTGTTGGTTTTTGCGAGTGTATGTAGGATGCTTCTACGTATTGTCTCGTTTGACCAATGGCTGCCGCTTTTGGGTCGTAATCAGACATCTGGGGGAAAGTTGAGTATAATGAAGAAGTAGAACGTTTGTTCTTGCGGCGTACTCGCCCCCACTCATCGCTGCGAACAATATACACCAGAACATGCCAGGGCGCAATTGCGAAAGTGGTCGGGCCAATTTGACACCCGCATGAACCTGTGATATATTGTGCGCCGTGCGAGAGCTTGAACACCGGCTGCACCGATCAAGAGGAGAACCGCCTCCGGGCGATTCTCCCTCTTTCTCTTTCGAGAGTTGAGATTGTGGGTATAATCCCACACAAGAGGAGTTATCGCCATGCGCAAATACATCTTTTGTACCGGTGGCGTGCTCAGCAGCGTGGGCAAAGGCGTCACCGCCGCCTCCATCGGCCGCGTGCTCAAGGCGCGCGGCAGCGGCGTCTCTATCCAGAAACTCGATCCCTACATCAACGTCGATCCCGGCACCATGTCCCCCTATCAGCACGGCGAGGTCTTTGTCACCGACGACGGCGCAGAGACCGATCTAGACCTGGGCCACTACGAGCGCTTCATCGATGAGAACCTGAGCCAGGCCTGCAACGTCACCGCCGGCCAGGTCTACGCCGAGGTCATCGCCCGCGAGCGCCGGGGCGACTTTCTCGGCGGCACCATCCAGGTCATCCCCCACATCACCAACGAGATCAAGCGCCGCATCGCCCTCGTCGGCGAGCAGAGCGGGGCCGACGTCGTCATCGTCGAGGTCGGCGGCACCGTCGGCGACATCGAGGGCCTGCCCTTCCTCGAAGCCCTGCGCCAGATGCGCCGGGACGTCGGCCTCGAAAACACCCTCTACGTCCACGTCACTTTCCTCCCCCACATCGGCGCTACCGGCGAGATCAAGACCAAGCCCACCCAGCACAGCGTGCGCGAGCTGCGCTCAATCGGCATCCAACCCGACGTCATCATCGCCCGCGCCGACCACCCCGTCGAGGATACCATCTGCGACAAGATCGCCCTTTTCTGCGACGTGGAGCGGCGCGCCGTGATCCCGCTGGAGACGGTGTCGACGCTGTACCAAGTGCCGTTGGTTCTGGAGGACGCCGGGCTGGGCGATTTCGTCGTCGAACGACTGGGCTTGAGCCTTGGACCTCCCAACCTCCAGGAGTGGCGCGACCTTGTGAAACGCACCCTGGCCGCCAAGCCGGCGCTTCCCATCGGCCTCGTCGGCAAGTACATCGAGCTCCGCGATGCCTACATCAGCGTGCGCGAGGCACTGTGCCACGCTGCCCTGGCACACGGCTGGGACCTTGACATCCGCTACGTCAGTTCCGAGGATTTGGAGCGCGACCGCGGCTGGGAAGAGCTGCAAAAAGTGGCTGGCATCGTCGTGCCCGGTGGCTTTGGCGAGCGCGGCATCGAGGGCAAGATCAAGGCCGCGCGCTGGGCGCGGGAGAACACGGTGCCCTACCTGGGGCTGTGCTTGGGCTTGCAGGTGATGATCGTCGAGCTGGCTCGTCACGCTCTCGATAGCGATGAGCCGAACAGTACCGAGTTCGAACCACGCACCAAGCACCCGGTGATCGACCTGATGCCCGATCAGCGCACGATCGCCGACATGGGGGGCACCATGCGGCTGGGGTTGTACCCCTGTCACCTGACGCCGGGGACGAAAGCTGGCGAGGCATACGATGTCACGGAGGTCCAGGAGCGCCATCGCCACCGCTTCGAGGTCAACAACGCCTATCGCGACCTATTGAGTGAGGCGGGGCTCGTGTTCAGCGGGCTGTCGCCCGATAGGCGCCTGGTCGAGATCGCCGAGCTGGCCAACCACCCCTTTATGCTGGGCAGCCAGTTCCATCCCGAGTTCAAGTCCCGTCCCACGCACCCGCATCCGCTCTTCAAGGCCTTTATCGCCGCCGCCATCGAAAATTACGAGGAGCCAGGTTCGCCTCCTTGACGGAACGGGGGGGTTGTGGTATCATTCTGCCCACTTGGGGGCGTAGTGTAGCGGTTTAACATGCCGGCCTGTCAAGCCGGAGATCGCGGGTTCAAATCCCGTCGCTCCCGCTGCGACAAAAAAACCGCATCAGAGGGTGAGCAGCCAGAGATGGCTGCACAGCGGTGACTGCAAACCTCTGAACCCGGACTCTTGCGAGGGCCATTCGCAAGAGTCCATTTTTTTGTAAGGGTGTCTTTGCTTCTCTCCAGTGCCGGTCGAATTCCTTTAGCACTTCACCGACTGTCATTATAGCACTTATTGCTGCGGGGCGCAAGTCGGCCAGGGCTACCTGGGCACGATGCTTTTCTTCCAGGAATTGCTCGTAGGTGATGTGCCCCTCCAGGTGCAGCCGGGTCGCCCGATCCAATCGAGCATCGATCTGCCCCGCCTGCTTCTGGGCTGCCGCCCGCTGCTCCGCGGGGATGACCAGTTCCTCGATCTGTTCGTACCAATCGTCAGGTATCTGGAGAGAGAGCGAGCGGAGAAACGCGACGACCTGGTCTTCGACGTCGTCGGCACGGAGTGTGGGCTGATCGCACGCCTCGCGGTGCTCGATGCGGCTAGAGTCCCGGTAGTAGCGGTTGCCGTTACTACGCGACGCCCGCATAGAACCCCCGCAGGCCTCGCAGATAAGGAGGCCGGAGAGAGGATAGACGTTCGGTTTCTTGGTCTGCTTCTGGCGGGAGCGATGGGACAGGCACTTGCGCAAATCCTGTGCTTTTTTGTAGTCCTCCTCCGAAACCAGCGGCTCGTGCTGGCCGGGAAACGTCGCCGCAGCGTCGCCGCGCCTGCGTTTGCGCCCTTCCTCGTCTCTTCCGTAGTAAGGCACGAGGCCGACGTAGAAAGGATTCTGCAGTATCTGGCGTACGCTGTCCTTGTTAAAGCGTCCCGGAGGAAGGTATCCCGGCCGGCCCTTGGTGCGGAAATGAGTCGTGGTGCCATCCGGCAGTGTATGCTCGTGATCGTTGAGTCGCTCGGCGATCGCGCCGTCGGAAAAGTCGCCGGTGATGTACCAGTGGAAGGCCAAGCGAACGGCCACGGACTCGACCGGATGCGGGACGGGAACCTTGCCATCCGCACGGTCGGGATTGTCATAGTCAGGACAGTAATCCTCGCCGTTCGGATCGGTGCAGGTGGAGCAGTTGCCCCGACAGTAGCCGAAAGAAATGGAGCCGTTGTAGAGCCCCTTGCGGGCACGCTGCACCTTACCCTTGCGGGTCTCCTGGCGCAGGTTGTCGATAAGATCTCGGCCAGCATGCCGAGCACCGTGAGGGTCAGCTTGCCCCACGGAGTAGA
>CAZWPV010000297.1:0-4260 GCA_964635485.1 uncultured Anaerolineales bacterium | reverse complement strand
GAGACGGCCACCAGCAGCGTGCCGCGCTCGACCACGGCGGAGCGGGTTTCCTCTTCGGATGGCTGTGTCTTCTGCGTGCGCCACACGATCACGGCGGCGATTGCCGCGACAAGCACGATGCCGAGAATCACGTAAAGGACGGTGCGACGTTTCATAGCGCTTTTCCTGTTTTCATGCCTAAAAATGACCAGGGTCATATTATAGGCAATGCAATGGAGATGTCAAGAAGTAGTACGCAGGGGGTGATTGGGAGGTTTCAGAGGGTCGGTGTTTCGCAGATGACGGCTACATCTACGGCCTCAAATCACCGTCCCATTGGGGATGACGGCGTTCTTGGGGATCACAACGACACCGTCTTTGATGGTATAGTGCTCCGTTTCCACGAACTCTGTCTCGTCCTCGTGGGAGCGGATCGTCACGTTTTCCCCGATACGGGCGTTCTTGTCGATGATGGTCCCTTCGATGCGGCTGCCACGGCCGATGCCCACGTCGGGTATGCCCAGACTGCGGTTGTCCACCTTACGCTCGGGCGTCTCGTAAAAGTCGGCGCCCATCATCACCGTGCGCGTGACGTGCACGTCCGGCCCGATGACGCTGCGCAGCCCGATCACCGACTCGCGGATGTCCGCATTCTCGATGATGCACCCTTCGGCCAGGGCGGTTCTATCCAGGTGACAGCCGTTAGCCCTCGATGCGGGCAGAAAGCGTGGCCTGGTGTAGATGGGGTGCCGGGGGTTGTAAAAGTCGAACGGGGGATCGGGGAGCGTGAGGGCCAGGTTGGCTTCGTAGAAGGAGCGGATGGTACCGATGTCCTCCCAATAGTCGTCGAAGAGGAATCCGTACACCTGGTGGCTCTCGATGGCGGCCGGGATGATCTGCTTGCCGAAATCCTCGGCGTCCGATTCCTCCAGCACCTCCCGCAGCACGTCGGCGCGAAAGATATAGATGCCCATCGAGGCCAGGCAGGGCCGGTCGCTACCGGG
Source organism: uncultured Anaerolineales bacterium (assembly GCA_964635485.1). Classification (GTDB taxonomy): domain Bacteria; phylum Chloroflexota; class Anaerolineae; order B4-G1; family B4-G1; genus JAFGED01. The sequence continues at coordinate 3,277 of CAZWPV010000297.1, read as the reverse complement.
GATGCACTCCAGGCCGTCCAGTTCGTTCTCTTGTGGCTTCTCGTAGAAGGAGAGAATGTGCCCATCCTCGTCGGCCTTGAAGATGCCAAAGCGCGAGGCGTCGGCCAAGCTTACCGGCTGCGCGGCAATGGTCACGTCGGCCCGCTGCTCGCGGTGGAATTCGATGAACTCGCCATAGTCCATACGGTAGAGGTGATCGCCGGAGAGGATCAGGATATCTTCGACACGGGCGTTGGCAAAGTGGGGGAGCTGCTTGCGCACGGCGTCGGCCGTGCCCTGGTACCAGTCCATGCCCGTGGTGGTCTCCTCTGCCGCCAAGATGTCCACAAAGCCGCCGGAGAACAGATCGAATTTGTAGGTCTGGAAGATGTGGCGGTGGAGGGAAGCGGAGAGGAACTGGGTCAGGACGTAAATCTTGTGGACGTCGGAGTTGAGGCAGTTGCTGATGGGGATGTCGATCAAACGGTACCTGCCGCCGATGGGCACGGCGGGCTTGGCGCGCAGCTTGGTGAGGGGATAAAGGCGCGTGCCCCGTCCTCCGCCCAGGATAACGGCCAATATGTCTCGCATGGCGTCAGCCTCCTGTTTATTGGGTCGATCTTTCTATTGGAAAGCGGAATGTCCAATCTAATCTTACATCAGTGTGCTATTTTGTGCCAGTCTGCCGCTGACGTGCGGCCCGCACGGCAGCCCCGGCGTCGATGAACCCGCAGCCGTAGACGTTGTTGGGCACCCCGGTCACGCCGCCGCAGGCGCAGACGGTTTCGCCCGGCGTGCAGACATTCTCCACCGGCTTGGGTAGGGCGGTCTCGCAGATGAGGCGCTCCGTCGCGTCGATATCTCCGACGAGGGACGGATCGGCCGACCAGAGGAGTGCCACGACCCCCGCCACGTGCGGCCCGGCCATCGACGTGCCCCCGGCGTACCCGTACCCGCCGCCGGGCACGCTGGAGCGCACCCAATCTCCCGGAGCTGAGACGTCGGGTTTGGTCAGTACGCCTACCGGCCCTCGACTGCTGAAAGAGGTCACATCTCCGTCATTTTCTGTTGCTGCGATGGAAAAGGCGGCGGCGTAATTGGCCGGAGGATCGGCCACCGTGTTGCAGGTCGGGCCCTCATTGCCTGCACTGACGACCATCATGATCCCCGCCGCGCGCAGCGCTTCGACAGCGGACTTTAGCGTGTTGGAAAAGCAGCCCTCCCAGTAGGGACAGCCCCAAGAGTTGTTGATCACGTGCGGGGCGAGCCTCACGTTGCCGTCGGTGAAGGGGTCGCCGCCGTGTGGATACGGGGCAAGGAAGAACTCCATGCACTCGACATAGGAGCCGGGGTTGCCGACGCCGCGCCGCATGTTGCGGCAGCCAATCCACCGCGCGTCCGGCGCGACCCCGGTGCGGTTGCGCCCGCCGTCGTCTCCCAGCACGGTGCCCATCGTGTGCGTGCCGTGAGAGTCGTCGTCGAAGGGGATGGCGGCGTCGTCCCAGGCGTCGTGCCAATTGTAGTTGTGGCTGGCGTTTTCCCCATCCCAGCCGCGATAGTGGGGCCGGAGCGCGGGATGTGTCCAATCGTATCCCGTGTCCTGCCCGGCGACGACGATGCCTTCCCCGGTCACTCCCAGTGCCCAGGCGTCGTCGGCGCGGATGGCCGCCAGGTTTGGTTGTATGCCGGTCTGGGAGTAGCTGTCTTCGCCGTAGGGGATCGGGATGCGGATGGGGTACTCCCGCACGTTGGGGTTGAGGATCACCTGTGCAACGCCGGGTTGGTTCTTGAACCGGCCCATCAACCAGCGGTGGCCATCCACGCGGATCATGTTGACGATATAATACGGGCGGTAGGGCATGCCTAGGCGATCCAGTTCCGCGCGCAGCGGGGCCTGCGAGCGCTCGGCGGTCTCGACCGATGTGTCGTAGACGTACTGAATGCGCGCCTCGCGGTCGGCGATGGCATAGGCGGTGCTCAGGTCGGCCTGCTCTTCCAGGATGATGAGGAACCCATCGTTGTAGAAACTCGGTCTGCCGGCAAAGATGTACAACCCGCTCCACGTGACGCAGATGACGAGCGTTACCGAGGCGATGGCGGCTGGCCGCACCCAGCGGGGTATCTGCACGTGACCGCGGAGCATTTGCAGCAGCTTGCGTTCGCCCCATAGCAGCGGGCCGATCAAGAGCGCGCTCGCCCAGGTGACGATGTAACTGAGTATGTTTTGCACCTCGGGTATGCCGCTGGCGAGAACGTCGCGCGGATCCACGAATAGGAGCGGTACGGCCTGATAACAGAACGCCACCGGCAACAGGGGATAGATGCTGCCCCCTCGGCTTTGCCCTTCGGCTCCGCTCGGAGCAAGCTCGGGGCGAGCCTCGCGGGCGCGCAGTTCGGTGAGCAGAAAGGCCAGCATAGCGCTATCCCAGAGGGCCGCCCAACCTCCAGTCCAAAGCGCCTCGACGAACGTGGCCGTGCCGTAGAGCAGGATCGTCGTCAGGGCCGCCACCCACGGTCTGGAAAAGGTGGAGGTCAGCAGGCAGAAAGCAACGCCCCAGATGAGCAAAGCCTGGGGGATGATGCGGGCTAGTGTCTGGAAAGCCAGGCTCAGGCTGGTGAGGCTATCGCCCAGAGCGCCTGTCAGGGGCCAGGAGATGACTATCAGTAAGGCTATCGCCAGCGCCAGCAGCAGGGTGGAGACATCGAGGCGGTTCAATCCCAGCCACGCCCACAGGGAGCGATGGGGCGCTCCTGCCAGGCGCGGGGCCAGCCATGCGGCGAGTAACGCGTAGGGGAGGAGGATGCCCAGGCGCGCAGCGGCGACCCCGGCGCCCTCTCCGTAGAGCGGGGGCGTGGGTGGCTTGGGGAGCACTGCCTGCACCAGGCCGTCGAGGAGAAGATAGCCGCCGACGATCGCGCTGGAAGCGGCCAGGGCGGCGACCGTTTGCCACTCTTCGCTGCGCCGGGCAAATAGGGCCACGCCTACAAGGGGTGGTAGCAAGAGTGCGGCAGCAATGGCGATGGCGACCGCGGCCGCCACATTTGACGGGGCCAGGGCTTCCAAAGCAAGCTTCGACGCCACCAGCGCCCCGGCTGGTACCAGCGCCAGCCATAGCACCAGTGCGGCAGACGCGGTCACCCGTGCGCAGCCCTCTGCATATCGAGTCTCTGGCCTCTCGTCCATAGTCATCTCCGTGGCTTTTCGGTTTTTGTTGCCGGCGGGCAATTCGATTGAGTCTGGCTAAAAATCGTGGGGAGGGTGGTTTCGGGGGGTGGGGGGGGGGGGGGGGGGGGGGGG
>CAZWPV010000296.1:0-4265 GCA_964635485.1 uncultured Anaerolineales bacterium | reverse complement strand
CGATAGACGGTCGTTCAGCATACGCCGATACTCAAGCGCGCCGCAGTCAGCGGCGCGCTTTGTCGTCGGGATTTGCGTTCGGCGGGGGGAAGCCCTGTTGTCTATATCGCCAACCCCCCTCTGCCGATCCAATCCCACAGACTCTCCACCGTCCCCTGCCCGACCAGCACGCCTCCCTTGAACTGCTGCATAGGGGGGATGGGGAGCAGCGTGTCATCGGGCTTGGTGACCCAGTAGATGGAGATGCCGGTGAGGGCTGCTGGCATCATGTCACGGTCCCAGTCATCGCCTATCATCAGGCATTCCCTGGGTTCGTAGCTCAGTTTGGCGACGATTTCGCTGTAGTAGGCCGGGTTGGCTTTGGTAGCGTGCATGTTCTCGTAGGAGGTCACCAGCGCGTAGTCGAACTCGGTCACGGGTACGTCGGCCCATTTCAGCCGCTGTTCGACGGCGATGCGGGGGAACACCGGGTTGGTCGCGATCACCACTTGCAGGTCATGCTCGAATGCCCATTCGACCAAAAAGCGCGCCTCTGGGATCAGTCGCGTCAAGTGCTGCAGTTTTGGAAATTCTTCTGTGTAGAATTGTTCAAAGATCGGTTCCAGGACTTTTTGTTCATACCCCACCGTTGGATAAAAGGCCGATGCAAAGGCTTTCTGGTTGGTGGGGCCTGTTCCGTCATTTTTTTCCATCTCCTGCGTCGCGCGCATGATCTCTTTCACCAGACGCTCGGGAGGAATCAGGTGGGCCATGTACTTGCCGAGGGCTTCAAAGTAGGCCGAGATGAAGGCGTTTATTGGGTTGGCCAGCAGTGTGTCGTCCAGGTCGAAGAGGATTGCTTTGAACATGGCTTTACTCCTTTGTTTCGGCGTCTAGAATCGTCGCTGCTTGCGGATGGCAGTGACCGCAGCCGACGTAGGGATTCTCCACTTCCATTTGGTGCTCGGCGCACACAGCGTATACCTCGACGCGGCACACGAGCCCAAGCCAGCGCTGCACGACGCGTGCCCCTAACACCATGTGGGGGCAGGCGTTGGCGCGCAAGATAGCGGGCACCTCGCAGCGCTTGCACAGACTGGGCTGCCACGGCTCCGACTCTGGACCGGGGCGCGAGCGCTCGCGCGCGATCAGCCGGCATTCCTGAGAGGAGCGCCCGCGGAAAAAGTCGGCGTAGTAGTATGGACATTCGGTGCCGTAGGGTGTGCGCATCAATCAATGACCAACTTGGCGTGCTATTCCTCTGTCGCAGCGACCAGCGCCTCCAGGTCCGCTGCCATTGCCTCCATCTCTGTTCCATAGCAGGCCCAGTCGCCACGTTGTAGGCATTCCTGGGCCGCCTCGTAGTGTGCCTGGGCGGAACGGGCCAGTGTTTCTATATCGCCCGCCGGTTCGTCCGCACCCGCCGGCGTCTCGCCCAGCACCTGCAGCAATCCTGCCATCAAGGTCTCGCCCATGGCGACGCGGTTGCCGTGGGCTACAAGCACGCGTTTGAGCTCCGGCAGTTGCCCGGCCTCGGCCTGCAGGTAAAGCGGTTCTATGTACAGCAGCGTGCTGTCAAGCGGGATGATGATCAGATTGCCACGGATGACGGATGACCCGCGTTCCCACAGCGTCAGTTGCTGCGAGATGTAGGGGTCTTGCTCGATGCGGGCCTCGACCTGCATGGGGCCGTAGATTACCTTTTCCTTCGAGAACTTGAAGACGCCCAGTTGTCCATAGTCGTCGCCGTCGGAATCGGCGTACAGCCAGGCGATCATGTTCTGCTTGCCCGCCGGCACGTAGGGGCGGATCATGATGAATTCCACAGCCTCGGTATCGGGCAGTCGCATGACGACGTAGTAGGGCTCGACCAGGGCCGTTTCCGTCTCCCGCCTCTCGGTCGGCGTCTGCCAGAGGTCTTCCTCGTTGTAAAAGACGCGCGTATCCTGCATGTGGTAGGCGGCGTAGACGTCGGCCTGGATGCGGAACAACTGCTCCGGGTAGCGCAGGTGTTCACGCAGTCCTTCGCTCATCTCATCGCCAGGGGTAAAGAGGTCGGGAAAGATGGCCTGGTAGGTCTGGATCAACGGATCGGAGGGATCGACGACGTAGAACGTGGTCTTGCCGCTGTAGGCGTCGATGGCGACCTTGACGCTGTTGCGGATGTAGTTCAGTCCCCAGACGGACTCGGCATTGGAGCCGGGTGTCGAATAGGGAAAGCGGTCGCTCCAGGTGTAGGCATCGTACAGCCAGACGATGCGTCCGTCCACGATGACGGGGTAGGGATCGTCGTCGTACCAAAGCATCGGGGCCAGCGTCGTCACCCGGTCTTGGAGCGAGCGGTGGAACATGATGCGGCTATCGGAACGGATGGCGTTGGAGAACACGATAGGGGAGCTTTCGAAGCGCGTGGCGAACGCCAGCCGCCGGAAAAAGTTGTTCAGTGTTACGCCGTCAGACCCTGCGTAATGGGTGTAGACGTTTTCATCGCCGCTGGGGTAGTCGAACTCTTCCTCCTCCGTGTTGACGATGACATAGTGGGTCGTTTTCTCTCCAAAGTAGATTTCCGGTCGATCTATGGCGAGCGCGGGATGCGTGCTCTGGGGAGGGATATTGCGCACCAAAAAGTTCGGCAGGCCTTCCTCGCTGACCTCGGCCACAGGGCTCAGGCACAGCCCGTACCCGTGGGTGTAGATGAGGTGCTGGTTGATCCAGGTGCGTGCGTCCTCGCGCATCTGCTCGATATCCAGCTCACGCACTGCCAGCGTGACCTCGCGCAGGTGGCCATCCAGCACGTAGCGATCCACGTCCACCTCGGCGAAGGTGTAGTAGGTGCGGATCTCTTGCAGTTGCTCGTAGGTGGAGCGCAGCGGCTTCCAGTCCCACAGCCGCACGTTGTCGAGGATGTCGGCGTTGGCCTCCAGTTGCGCGGCGGTGAGTGTGCTGCCAACCTGGTAATCGATCTCTTTGACCGCCGGCGTGCCGTCGGCGTTTCCCAGCTCGTAGGCGTAGCGGGTGAGGCGGATGTTGTGCGCGATGTAGGGCTGCTCCAGCGCCAGCTCGTTGGGCTGCACGGTGTAGGCTTGCACGGTAGTGGCGTAGAACGGCCCGACGACGGTGATGAGCAGCCAGATGGCCCCGGCGATGAGGGGCAGGCCCACGCTCGCCCGCGGCTGCCAGCGGCGGATGATGGCGGATGCGGAGCATCCGATGGATACGACGAGCGCCACTGCGCCGAGCACCGTTGCGCCCGTCAGTACGTTCAAGAGCGGCAGGCGGGCGTGCACATCGGCGTAACCCATGCCAAAGACCGCGCCTCGCGACGACGTGAGCAGCGTGAAGCGCTGGAACTGGTAATGTGCCGCCAGCGCCGCCAGGAGCAGCACGCCCAGCGCTGCCAGGTGAGCCGTGACCGCTCTATCGCGGATTTGCCCGGCGAGGAGGTAGATCACGGCGCTGCCGATCACCGCTACCACAATCAGCGCCCCCGCCCAGAGCACGAGGAAACGGTAGAGCGGCAGCTGGAAGACGTAGAAGCTTGCGTCGAGGCCAAAGATGGGATCGCTGACGCCAAATGGCGTTGCGTGGCGGTAGGTCAGGAACGTCATCCAGCGGCTGCTGACCTCGGATGCCAGCAGCACGGTGGCCAGCGCAGCCAGCCCTTCTAGGATGAGGATAAGTGCGCGTGCTCCCAGGGTCAGTTGCTGGCTTTTGCGGCCACGCAGGTTCAGTTGCAGTTGGGCGAGCGCCCGGCGTGGGATGAGGAACCAGTTGACGAACAGTACGAGGGTCACCAGTAGCCCGCTTGCCAACCACAGGACAATTTTGGCCACCACTTGGGTTTGAAGGACGCGCAGCTTGTTCAGGCTGACGAACCACAGCCAGTCGGTGTAGAGGCCGACGGTGCTGTTAAAGATGGTGAACACGGCCACCGCTGCGCCGACGATGATGGCGTACTTGATGATGGAGCGTCTGGTCTTTTGTGACATGATGGTTGGTATGTTGGTAGACTGGTAGTTGATAAAATGGGAAACTCGTCGCCAATCTACCGGTTTCCCAGTCTGCTAAACCCGCGTGACGTATTCGCCCGTGCGGGTGTCCACGCGGATGGTGTCGCCCACCTCGATGAAGAGCGGCACCTGTACCTCCAAGCCGGTCTCGAGCGTGACTTTTTTCAACGCACCCGTGGCGGTGTTGCCGGCAACTGCTGGCTCTGACTCGACGACTTCCAGGTCTACCGTCGTCGGCAGCTCAATGTCTAGTGGTTCACCTTCGTAGGTCGAGAG
>CAZWPV010000295.1:2262-4266 GCA_964635485.1 uncultured Anaerolineales bacterium | reverse complement strand
AGCAGCCCTCGGCGTGGGCGCGCACGTGGCTCTGGATAAAGATGGTGCTTTTCTCAGGATCGAGCCCGCAGGCAAAGAGCAGCGCCGCCGTGTCACGCGTCAGGCGCAGCAGTTGCTCCGGGTCCTGCGGCACGGTGATGGCGTGCAGATCCACGACGCAGAAGAAGGTCACCTTCTCCTCTTGCCCGGCGACCCATTGCTTGATCGCGCCCAGGTAGTTGCCGATGGTCAGCTCACCGGAGGGCTGGATGCCGGAAAAGACACGCGGCTTTCGACTGGTAGATTTCATATTTGTCACCTCAGCTGTTTGATCATCCTTTGACTGGCTGTCTCGTAGCCAAGTCGGTGATAGAACACGGTTGCGCCCTCATTGAACGTCTAAACGTTTAACTCGACAGACTCGGCGTTCTTCGACAGCGCCCACTCATAAACCTTGCCCATCAATGCGCGGCCGATGCCTTTGCGCCGGTAACGTTTCGTCGCTACAAGACTATCGACGAATGCGTGACGCCGTGGCACCAAGATAGGCACAGGCGACGACTCCCGGATATGAGCACAAGTCAAGCCGACGATCTGGCCCTCGGTCTGTGCCACGAACAGACCGGCATCTTTGCCAGAGATCAAGCCAGCAATGTATTCCTCACTACGAACTGGCCCTGACGGTTTCTGGAATCTGTGAGGCAGGTTGTCCCTGTGCAGCGTGTCGATTTCATCGAAAAGATCGCACAATGCCTCATAGTCCACTGTCGTGGCTTCTCTGATGACGTAGTTCATTGCCACTAGACGTGTTTCTCCAGGTATACCAGGTTATGCGTGTCCATTTCCCTGCGCTTGAACTCCTCGTACCCCAGCTTACGGTAGAGATGGAGCGCGGGATCGCTCCTGTCGCCGGTAAAGATCTCAAACCGCTCGGCATCCTCAAAAGCACTCTCGAGGACGTGCATCAGCCGGGTGCCGATGCCTCGCCCCTGGTAATCGGGATGGACGACGAGCCGGGCCACGTGACAGATGCCGTCCTCCTTACGTCCGCGCACCGAGCCGATGATCTCGTCTCTGAGCGTGGCCTTGAGCACGTGCTGCCGCTCGAAATCGACCTTGATCTCCTCCAGTGTTTGGGTCAGGGGCGGCAGCGTGTAGTCGTCGTATCGTTCCGCCTCGATCCTAAAGGCGCGCTTTTGCAGCGTCAGGATCTCTTCGGCATCCTCGACCGTCGCCTGTGCGATGGCGATGCTGGGGACTGCGAGAAAGTTGGTCAGGAACTGCTTGCCGTGCGGGGTGAGAATCGATTCGGGGTGAAACTGCACGCCAAAGATGGGATAGGCGCGATGTTGCAGCCCCATCAGCTCGCCCTCCTTGGTAAAGGCGGTGGCCTTGAGCACGTCGGGCAGCGGCTCCTCCACGATCAGTGAGTGGTAGCGGGTGGCCTCGAAGGGTTTGGGTAGGCCCAGGAACAGCCCAGTGCCATAGTGTTGGATGAGGGACGTCTTGCCGTGCATCAGGCGTGGCGCGCGCACCACGCGCCCGCCAAAGACCTCGCCGATGCACTGGTGCCCCAGGCAGACGCCCAGGATCGGCAGGCGCGGCCCCAGTTGGCGGACCACGTCCTTGGAGATGCCGCCGTCATCCGGCGTGCCGGGGCCAGGGGAGATGACGATGTGCGTCGGGGCCAGCGCGTCCAATTCCTCGACGGTGATTGTGTCGTTGCGAAAGACCTCTAGTTCGGCGCCCAGCTCGCCTAGGTATTGCACCAGGTTGTAGGTGAACGAGTCGTAATTGTCTATTACGGCGATCATTGTTTTTCCTCCTCGGGAGAAACCCGGTTTTTCCCCAAAAACCGGGTTTCGTTTTCGGCCATTTCCACGGCCACGGCCAGTGCCTCGGCCTTGTTCATCGTCTCTTCGTACTCGCGATCGGGGTCAGAATCGGCGACGATGCCTGCGCCCGCCTGGACGCTCACCTTCTGCCCGCGCAGGCCGTCGTTGCCGCCCAGCTCGAGCACCAGCA
>CAZWPV010000295.1:0-2252 GCA_964635485.1 uncultured Anaerolineales bacterium | reverse complement strand
ACCTTCTGCCCGCGCATCATCATCGTGCGGATGGCGATGCAGGTGTCCATCGAGCCGTCGTAGGAAAAGTAGCCCACCACACCGGCGTAGGGGCCGCGCGGCTCGCCTTCCAGTTCGTCGATGATCTCCATGGCCCTGATCTTTGGCGCGCCGCTGACGGTGCCCGCCGGGAAGGTGGCGCGCAGCAGGTCGAAGGCGTCGTGGTCGGCGTGTAGCCGCCCTTCGGTCTGGGAGACAATGTGCATCACGTGGGAGTAGCGCTCGATCACCATTTGCTCGGGTACGTGCACCGTGCCGTACTCGCACACGCGGCCCAGGTCGTTGCGGGCTAGATCGACCAGCATGACGTGCTCTGCACGCTCCTTGGGGTCGGCCAGCAGTTCCTTCTCCAGCGTGGCGTCCTCTTCGGGCGACTGGCCCCGGTGGCGCGTTCCGGCGATGGGGCGTAGCGTGGCCCTTCGTCCCTCCAGGCGCACGTGCACCTCCGGCGATGCGCCGATCAGGTAGAAGGGCTTCTCGTCCGCCAGGCCGTCAAAGTCGAAGAAGAACATGTACGGCGAGGGGTTTAGCCGTCGCAGTGCGCGGTAGATGCTAAAGGGCGCGGCGGGCGTCTCGCGGGAGAGGCGCTGGGAGAGCACCACCTGGAAGATGTCGCCTGCGGTGATGTACTCCTTGGCGACCCGCACGGCATCGGTAAAGTGCTCGCATGCCATATTAGAGCGCAGCTCGGTTGGGGCAACGGCGTCGTCGCAGGTGGGGAGTGGGGGAAGCGGAGCCGAAAGCCGCTTTTGCAGCGTGTCCAATCGCGCCTCGGCGTCGGCGCGGGCTTCCGCCTCGGTATTCCCGTTCACGTGCGCGTTGGCAATGAGAAGCATCTTGCCAAAGGCGTGGTCGAACGCCACCAGCGTATCGGCCAGCAGGAAGATAGCATCGGGCAGCTCAGGGTGAGGCGATAGCTTCAGCGTGGGCTCAAAGGCGCGCACCGCGTCGTAGCCCACATAGCCTACCAAACCACCGTTAAAGCGCGGCAGGCCGTGTACGGGCAGCGGGCGATACTGGGTCAACTCGTCGCGTAGCGCGTCCAGCAGGTCGCCGGTGTCGTCGGGGAACGTGCTGGTGACGACGCCATCGGCTGTGTGACGTTCCAGGCTGCGTCCGCGAATCACGTAGGCCTCGCTGGCGTCCACGCCGATGAAGGAGTAGCGCGCCACCTGCTCGCCGCCGGTGACGCTCTCTAGCAGAAAAGACGGCCCTGTCCCGGCCAGCTTGAGGTAGGCGGAGATGGGTGTCTCCAGGTCGGCGGGTAGCTCGCGCACGACCGGTATCAGGTTGGGTGTCTGAACCTCTGTGGATTCGGCTGTCATTTCTTGTAACATTGTGCACCTCCGTCTGGAATGCAAAACCCCCTCTCGTCCTTAGGGACGGGAGGGGGTCCCGTGGTGCCACCCTAGTTAGGCTTGCTCTTCATCCAATAAAAAACCCGTCAGCGATGCGACGGGGTGTGTGAGCCAGCCTCACTCTTTTCAGGTACGGCCCTTATTGAGGGCGATACCCTTTGCCCTGGTAACGGTGGCAACTCCGGCGAGAACTAGTCGGTTGCAAAACCTTTCGTTCCCGCAGCTCCGAGGCCCATTCGGCGCTATCGTGTGGGCGGGGCTCTCACCTTTCCCCCACTCTCTGAACCACCGGTTCAGCGCGTACTCTTCCTCTTCTTAGCCTTTAGGTTCTTTCGATGTTGTGTGCAATTATAGCAGGGAATGAAAAGTTGTCAAGCAAGATCGAGCCGCATCTCGATGCGGCGGAAGGACTCGACGTATCCTATCTCCTGCATGGCGGGCCAGTAGGGGCTGTCGAGGGGCAGGTTTTCGCTCTTGGTATCGAGGGCCGGGTGGAGTGCGTGCAGCGCGTGGATGAGTGTCAGCCCGACCCGGTGCGGATCGCCGGCCTCCGTCTGCAAAACCAGCCGCGCCAGTTGAAAGACCGTCTTCTGGTACACCAGCCAGCCCCAATCGCCGGTCGGCAGCTCGACGCGCAGGGCTGCCAGGCTGCCGGCGTTGATCAGCGACTCCCTCTCGTCTAGCCAGGAGGGGACACTCCGGCGCTGGTGCAGCAGCTCGATGGCCTCGTGGCGGCCGAAGGGACGCACCGTGTAGGGGCCGATGTCGGGGGTGGGCGGGCCAGGAGGGCGGCGGACGATGAGCAATACCTGCGCACGCCGTTTTTCGGCTGGCCCCGGATGACAGCTTGCCTGC
>CAZWPV010000294.1:0-4275 GCA_964635485.1 uncultured Anaerolineales bacterium | reverse complement strand
AGCGTTGTAGACCTGGCGGTGGATCTCCAGCATGCAGTCGAGTGCCTGGCGCTGGCTGCTATTCGGGTACAAGCGGAACTTGTAGCTCAGGAGCATAGCTTGATGTTAGCACAAATGTTCGATGAAGTCAAGTCGGATGCGGCACGCAGCGCGAAGGTGCTACCCGCATTCCCCTCCCCGCTAAAGCAGGGAGTCCCCTGCGGAGGTTTCTTATGGAATGCAAGATCGAACAGAATCTGGCACGATGCACTTGCACCTACGAACCCTGCTCTCACAAGGGCAAATGCTGTGAGTGTATCCAATACCACTGGCGAATGGGCGAGCTACCGGGCTGCCTCTTCCCTCCAGAGGCCGAACGCACTTACGACCGCTCCATCGCCAACTTTATCCGCATCTACAGCCAGCGATAGAACGCGCCTGCAACTCTCTTCCTCAGCGCAATCGTGTATAGGGTGAGCGGTGCGAAACTGGCGAGCTTGGACGTGCACAGCGGCTGTGGCGCTGATCACCGCGACCGGCGTGCTAGGAAATGCGCCGCCGTCTAAGCAGGCTGCCTCATCCCTCCCCACTCCCCATCTAGGCTATGGTATCAACGTACGCCACCAAGAATACATCGACTCCCTCTTTGTGCCTATGGGCTTCGACTGGCTCAAGCTTTGGGAGGAATACACCGCCGTGCCCACCACTCGCCATCCCCACCAGGTTCTCCTGCTCATCGACTGCTATCAAAGGTCAGGCGATCTGACAGAGTGGGAAGATGACATCAGGGCCATCGCCATCGCAGGCAAGGGGCTGGTCGAGGCCTACGAAGTCTGCAACGAGCCTAACCGCTCCGAGTGGCTGAACAAAGGCGCGGACCCCCACATGCCTCCCGACCCCGCCCGCTACGTTCAGATGCTACAGGTGGCCTACGAAACGATCAAGGAGATAGACCCCTCGGCCATCGTCGTCAGCGCGGGGCTGGCACCGGTGGGACGCATCGAGGGCACGTGCAACGGTTGGAGCAACAACGACTGTGAGGCGATGGACGAGCGAGAGTACACGCGCCAGATGTTTCTCCTGGGCGCGGGCGACGCCTTTGACGCTTTCGGCTACCACCCGTATGGCTTTGCCTACTCACCGGAGACCGACCCCGACAGCGTCTCCAACGGCTTTGCCTTTCGCGGCGCAGAGGTGATGCACGATCTGATGACGCAACACGGCCTCGGTCAGAAGCCGCTGTGGGCCACAGAGTTCGGTTGGCTGCGCGATCCCAGCTACGACCCAGATCCGGCTGGCTGGTGTCACCTTGTCTCCGAGTACGAGGATAACTTTGGCTGGATGGACGTATCCGAGACACACCAGGCCAACTACCTCACGCAGGCTTACCAGTACGCCGACGAGCACTGGCCCTGGATGGGCGCGATGTTCGTGTGGAACCTGGACTGGCACAACTACAACTGGCTGTGCGAGCCCTCGCGTTACTTTTCCGTGCGCAAGGACGACGGCACAGACCTCGGCTCCCCCGCGCTGGCCTACGACGCGCTGACGACGATGGAAAAGCGGGCCGGCCACTTTGGCCCACGCCTGGTCATCACTCCCACTACACTGAGCTTTCAGACCAACGACGCCGAGTGGGGAGTTTTCGAAGGCACGGTCACACCGCTGAACGGAGGCTACCGGCTGCTGACCTGGACAGCCTCTGCCGATCCCGGCACGTCTCTGACACCGACGCTGGCGATCACCGCCGGCATCCAGGGAACGCCGCTGACGGTGACAGTCGATAGCACGGGATACAGCGCCGGCATCTACACGGGCACCATCACGGTGACAGGCGTGACGACCGATACCCTGGACGCGCCGCAAACGGTGATGGTGACGCTGCAAGTCGAGGCTGTGCAACCCCACCTAGTCGTCACACCTGAGACGCTCATCTTCTTGGCCGACGTAGACGAACCGGGCGTGATGACGACCACGCTCGTGCCACAGAACACCGGAGGCGGCACGCTTACCTGGGCGGCAACGGTATCGGAAGGGCTGCAGGTGATTCCCACCCTGCCGGTCACCACCGGCCTCCAGGGAGCGCCGCTGGTGGTGACAGTCGACAGCAGCGGTTACGTGGTGGGCACTTATACAGGCAGCATCACCATAAGCGCCACGCCGCCCGATACGCTCGGCGCGCCCAAGGTCATACCGGTGACGCTGATCGTCGTACCGGAAGTGCGTCGCGTACACCTGCCGCTCGTACTTGACTCGGCGCCGTGAGATATTTCCCTTTTCATAGGAATTACACTATAATAGCCACAATTAGAATCCAGTTGACGGTCCGAGGGAGTGAAACCGGGGATATGATGATTGCGTATAGCATGTAGGTTTTTAAAACGACCAGCACGTTGGTCGCCCGATAATCATTAAGGAGGACAGCAAATGGTGGGAGACATCTTTGAAAAGGTAAAAGACAGCCGCAATCTCGTCGAGAAGCTGGGAAGCGTCATTCCCGGATGGAAGGGGTACCAGGAGCGTCAAGAACGACGCTCGGCGGATCAACTGATGCGCCAGACCCTGGCCGAAAAGATGACGGCTCAGCGCAAACGGCTCGACGTGGCACAGCAGGAATTGATCAACAGCGGCAAGCTCGACCTAGTCGACGACATCGGCAGAGCCGTGACGCAATTGCAGACCTTTATCGACCGCGTCCGCCTGGCCAGCTACGGTTACTCCGGCCTGTTCGACGCCGTCAAGATCAACCAGGAAGAGTTGGAGCAGATGTATACCTTCGACGCAGCCCTGTTCGAGTACGTCGACCGGCTGGACACGGCGAACGACCGCCTGTTGGAAGCCATCGGCACCGGCGAAGGCCTGCAGGAAGTCATCCGCATCGTCCAGGCTATCTGCCGCGAAGCCAACAGCACCTTCGACGAGCGCGAGCACGTAGTGCTGGGCACACAGTAGATTGAGGAGGTAAGTAGCAATGGCACGAATCTTTGATATAGTAGAGTTTGTCGATGAAGCAAGTACCGAGATGGTACACCGCATCCCCGAACGGGGATCGGGCGACTTTCGCATCGGCTCGCAGGTCATCGTCCGCGACAGCCAGGCTGCGGTATTCTTCCGCGGTGGCCGAGCGCTGGATAGCTTTAGCGCCGGAACGCACACCATCACGACGGCTAACATCCCGTACCTCGTCGACATAATCGGCAAGGCGTTCTCCGGTGAAACGCCTTTCAAGGCCGAGGTGTATTTTGTCAGCCTGCGCGAGTTCACCGATCTAAAGTGGGGCACCCCGACTCCCATCACGATCAAAGACCCCATCCTACGCATGGCGCGCGTGCAGGCACGTGGTGCCTATGCCGTGCAGATCAGCGACCCACAGCTCTTTGTCAACAAGATCGTCGGCACACAGGGCATCTATCGCACGGCTGACATTCAGGGCTTTTTCCGTTCGATGATCCTGACCAAGCTGACCGACCTGATAGGCGAGATGGGCAAGTCGATCCTCGAACTGGCGGGAATGGCGGAAGAGCTGACGATGGGCGTGCGGGCCAAGACGGACGAAGAGTTCGCCGCCAGAGGCTGCACGCTGACCTCGGTGTACGTCGAGTATGTCGGTCCCACAGAAGAGACGGCCAAGGCCATCGACGAGGCGGCCTCCATGGGCGCCATCGGCGACATGAGCGCCTACCTGCAGTTCCAGACCGCGCGCGGGATCCGCGACGCGGCACAGCAGCCCGGAGGCGGTGGTGCTGGCACAGGCGCGCAACTGGGAGCGGGGCTGGGCATGGGCATGACGATGGCCCAGATGATGGCGCAGGGCATGCAGCAGCCACAGCAGCAGGCCCCGCAGCAGGCTGCTCCGGCGGCCTCAGCCACCCCGACGACAGCCGCCGAGGTCCAGGCCACGCTGGATAACCTGGACATGCGACTGGCCGCAGGCGAAATCAGTGAGGCAACCTACAACAAGCTATACACCAAGTGGGAAGCCAAGCTGAAAGAGTTGGGCGGATAAGTAAAAGCCCCGGCACTTCGCGCCGGGGCTTTTTTTTCACAAAACCTCGCTCACGATCCCGCATCAACACCTAACGCCTCGGTCAACTGGCGGTAAGTCGCAGCGGGCAGTGACTTGAGTTTCCCCGGCCCTCGCAGCCAGGCCTTGATCTTTTTGCCGTAAAAAGCGGGCACCGGCGAATCTGCGGCGTCCAACTGGACGTTGGGGTTGACAAAGATGATAACAGCGCGCACAGGCACCTCGACATCGGGGAGCTGTTTGTCCAGCCAGCGCTTTAGCTTTTCCACCTG
>CAZWPV010000293.1:0-4287 GCA_964635485.1 uncultured Anaerolineales bacterium | reverse complement strand
GGCTGCTGGCGGAACAGCACCTCGACTTTCACATCGTCGATACCGAAATTCTCGCAGGCGGCCAGATCGATGACGGCTGCGTGCAAGTCGCCGACATCGCCGCCAAGGTGGTCATCGTGCCGCCGATGCGCGTGATCGAGGAGCCGCTGCAGGCCTGGCTGGAGGCATTCGAGGCCGCCGGCGGGACGGTCGTCTACTGCACGTGTGACCTGGAGCCTGAGGCCCTCGCCGCTGAGTTGCTAAAGACGGTGCAGCCCAGCCTGCGCATCCGGGCAGAGGGCCGGGAAGCGACGCAGATCGTGAGCGTGAAGCGGGTTTCCGAGGATAGGACGCTCTGGTTCCTCGTCAACCTCGGCGGCGAACCGCTCACGGTGGAATTCGAGAGCGGCGACGACCTGCGGGAGATTCCACTCGACGACGACCGCCCCACCCGCCTAGAGAGGAAAGAGGGTCGCTACCAGCGGCTGATTTGGCCCTTCGAGTCCCTGGCGCTGGAAGCGGTCGGTGCTGCCGCCGCGCCAGAACTGATCCCCCAGATCACAGTGACTGTCTGTGGGCCGGCCAAGGTGCACATCGAGAACGCCAACTTGCTGCGCCTGGGCGAGTGGCGGATGGCCCTGCGAGGCAAGGAAGGCGGCTGGGGACAGAGCGCCCTGGTACGAACCATCCCCATCGCCAACCAGTTGGAGGAGGGAGAGATCCCCTTCGTGCCCGCCTACCGCAAATACTTTGGTCACGAGCCAGAGCTATCGCTGCCCGAACTACACGCGCGCTACGAGGTCACCCTCGGCTGCAACTACGGCGGGCCGGTGCAGCTCGTCATGGAGCCGGGCTCTATCGTCGGCGATTGGCGCATCAGCGTCAACGGGAGCGATCCGCTGGGGCCGGCCGACTTCCAGCCCACTAAGGCTCACGTCCGCGGCAGCCTGGGTGCAGACGTCACCGACCGGCTCGTGCCGGGGGAGAACGTGATCCGCGTCGAGGTGACCACCGATAGAACAGACGGCGGCCTGCTCAACCCGCTGTACCTGGCGGGGGATTTTGGCGTTTGGCTGAACCCGGCGCGCATCGTGGCGCGCGGGGAGGAAGGGTTGTTCGAGGAGTACAAGGCAAACCTGCTGCCCCATTACGCCGGCGTCATCGAGTACACGACGACGTTCGCCCTCGACCACCTGCCGGAGGCCAAGCGCGTGCTGGTGGCGTTCGACTACGGGAAACCGTTCCACGAGGCGAGCGAGGTATCCGTAAACGACGGTCCGTACCAACCCGTGCTGTGGCAGCCGCGCTGCATCGCGCTGGAGCGGGCACGCCTGCGCGTGGGCGAGAACACGCTCAAGACGCGCGTCTACACGACGCTGATTCGCTCCTTCGAGGGTCAGCGGTTTGATTACGAGCTGCACGAGTACCAAGACGTGAGCTAGTACTTTCTAACTGATTTTGATAACACGTCATTCTGAGGAGCGCGCGGATGCGCAGCATCCGACGCGACGAAGAATCTCGCCCCTGCTGCACAAGGGAAGTTTTGTCAAGCAGCGACGAGATTCTTCGCTATGCTCAGAATGAAAATCCATCACTTGGAGAGGTACTGAGGTGAGCGTGTCTCTTTCGCGTCTGCTTACCGACCACCAAAACCTGCCCGACGTGTGGGGCGAGGGCACGCTGTTCGCCTTCTCGGGCATAGACGGCGAGACGAACGCTTCACCCGGCTTTGTGGCGACCTACGCGCGCGATAAATACGGGCTGCTGTTCCACACCCCGCGCCGCCGTCTGCTGGATATCGCGCTCGCAGAGGGTGGCGTGCCGCGCATCGCTCTGGGTGACGTGTACGCCGTCGAGACGCCGTCGGGACCGCTCGTCGTGGCCTTTAGCGCCTGGCATACGCTGATCGGCGCGCTGCCGCAGCGCGCCCATCTGCGCCTCCGGTTTGAGGACGGCACGGACGCCGAGAGGCGGGAGCCTTTCCGGGTATCGCAGGACGCACAGAACCACGACGTCCTCGTCCTCGTCAGGCGGGATGGACGCTTCGCGCTGGCCTACGGGCAGTCCATAGACGAGGCCTCCCGGCGGGCCGAGGCCGGGTTGGAGTTGGACCCCCTCGACGAGGCCGCACGGCGGCTGGCCTTCTACCGAGACGTGCCCGCACTCGAATCCCCCGCCACAGACCGGCTGCTCAAAAAGTGCTTCAGCGTGATGAAAGTCAACACTTTGGCGCCGGAGGGAGCCATCCACCAGCACTGGTCGACGCCCGACCGGGTGCCGCACAGGGACATGTGGCTGTGGGATTCGGTCTTTCACTCGCTGGCGATGAACGCGCTATCGCCCGCGCTCTCCTGGGAGTTTCTCAAGTCCGTCCTGGATACACAGCGCGCCGACGGCATGATCCCCCACCAGACCGGCGTCGGCGGCCAGAGGTCGGCCATCACCCAGCCGCCGCTCCTGGCCTGGGGCGTCTGGGAGAACTACCAGGCGCTCAGCGACAGGTCGTGCCTGGAACGCGCCCTGCCCTGCCTGGAGCGGTATCTCGAATGGGACCGCGCCCACCGGGATCGAAACGGCAACGGTCTGTTGGAGTGGTTCATCGAGGCCAACGAGAGCTGCCGTTCGGGGGAATCGGGCATGGATAACTCGCCGCGCTTTGACGCGGCCGTGCTGCTGGACGCGGTCGATTTCTCCACCTTTGCCGCATGCGACATGCAATACGTCGCATTAATCGCAGACGAATTGGATAGGTCAGACGAGGCGCACCGGTGGCGGCAGCGCGCCGAGACCCTCGCGGCCAAAATCCACATCGCCCTGTGGGATGAGCAAGACGAGTTCTACTACGACATGCGGATGGATGGGCAGCTCTCCCAGATCAAGGCGGTGAGCGGTTTTCTCCCTCTGCTGCTCGCCGATATTCCCCCGGTGCGCGTGGGCCGGTTGATCGAGGTGCTGCTGGACACCGAGCACTTCAACACGGCCTTCCCGGTACCCAGCGTGGCTGTGTCGGAACCCACATGGTCGACGGACATGTGGCGCGGGGCGACCTGGATCAACACCAACTATCTGATCGCCGAGGGCCTGAAAAAGCACGGCCGGGCAGACGTAGCGCGCTGGCTGGCGGAAAAGACGATCGCCGCCGTCTGCAAGTATTACGAGCGGTTCGGGGTGCTGTTCGAGTTCTACGATGCAAAAGGCGCACTGCCGCCGCCCGCCTGCGACCGGAAAGGTCCTCGACAGAAGCCTTACGACATCCGCCGCAAGATGGATGCCATCCGCGACTATCACTGGACGGCAGCGCTGACAACCCTTCTGCTGCCAAAAGTTCACGCCCCAGTTGTTACAGAACGAGGGCGGCCTGGATAAGCTGGTGCAGTTGATCCGCACCTACTTCAAGCTGGACGGACATCACGTCCAGTTCAACGTGGTAGATGCCGCCACGCTGCGCGCGGCGCAGGCGAATCCGGAGCAGTACCGCGATCTGAGCGTGCGCGTGGCGGGCTATAGCGACTATTTCTGCGATCTCGGCCGGGCGCTGCAGGACGAGATCATCGCCCGCACGGAGCATCAGTCATTCGGTTCGTAGAACCTTGCGAAGGTTACTTGTAACCTTCGCAAGGCTGACCGCCATATCAATTAAGGAGGATCAGCATGCACGTGATGACAAAATCAAGCCCGCACGCTCGGTGGCGCTCGCTGCCGCTGGGCAAGGTCTCTGTCACGGGAGGTTTTTGGCTGAACAAGCAAAGCATCAACCGGCAGGTCAGCCTGCGCCACGGCTACGCGCAGTTGGAGAAATCGGGCAATTTCAACAATCTCAGGCTGGCAGCCGGCGGCGGCGAGGGGGAATACAAAAAGCCCGTGTTCATGGATTCCGACGTCTACAAGTGGCTGGAGGCGGTGGCCTACGATCTGGTCAACGTCCGCGATCCAGAGATCGAGAGTATGGCAGACGAGGCCATCGCGCTGATCGCCGCCGCCCAGCAAGAGGATGGCTACCTCAACTCCTACTACCAGGTGCTCAAGCCGGAGGAGCGCTGGACCAACCTGGATCACGACCACGAGCTGTACTGCGCCGGGCACTTTTTCGAGGCGGCGGTGGCGATGCACCGCGCCACGGGTGATGAGCGACTGCTGGACGTGGCGCGCCGCTTTGCCGACCACATCGATTCTATCTTCGGTCCGGGAAAGCGAGATGGCGCGCCCGGCCATCCCGAGATCGAGATGGCGCTGGTGGAGCTGTACCGTGAGACGGGCGAGCGCCGCTACCTCGACCTGGCTTCCTTCTTCATCGACAAGCGCGGTACC
>CAZWPV010000292.1:0-4292 GCA_964635485.1 uncultured Anaerolineales bacterium | reverse complement strand
GGTGCTGTTCCGCGTGTTCAACGCGCGCTACACCGCCAGGGCGCACACGCTGGTGGTGAGCAACGTGCGCCCCGAGGAGGTGTCGGAGCCGAGGTTGAGCTCGCGTTTCCTCGACGGCGCGGTGTGCCAGGTGGTGCCGAATAGCGAGGAGGATTATCGGCGGTGCGGGAACAGATGAAGGCAGACTGCAAGCGACCACTGGATCGACAGGAAGACAGCAGGCAAAACAGCGGCGACGACTACCGCCGGAGCAGGGACAGGGCGAGGGTATGCCGATGACGGGCGAGATGGAAGACAAAATGACGGGAAGCGAAAGAGGCTGCCAGTCGGGTTGCAATCTGTTGAAAGTGGTATACTATACCGTCGATACGAATAACGCAGCCGAACAGGATGCAGCGAGCGGAAAAGACGAGATGCGAGATCAAGATGAGAGAGCCAATCTGACGTCAGTCCTGCACGGCAGTTGGTCGGACGGCGTCTTCTTCGTCTGGGGCGAGTCGTCGGAACCCGCGCCAAAGCCGCGCGGACGCCGCCCCCGCGTGCGGCCGCACCCCCACGCCGCGCCGCCGGATCGCCTGCGCGAGACCCTGGAGAGGTTGGCTCCGCTCGGCACGTGGGCAGACGCGCCCACGGCAACGCGCGTGATCCTGCTGCCGTCGGGCGCGGACGGGCCACTCCTGCCACCATGGCTGGTCCCCGAAGCAGACACCGGCGCGACAGGCACCGAAGCAGAGTCTGAACCGCGCCTGACCCCCCGGAAAGTGACCGGCCTGGCGCTGGACGTCGTCGCCGCCCTGGACTTGCTGGTCACGCTGCCGTTGGGCGAGACGGGGGAGCGATGGTGGGGCGCCGACTTGCGCTACTGGGGCCTCGTCGCCAAGCTGGGGTTAGAACTCCTGGCGCACCACAAGTATCTGCCCGGCATAGCAGAGAGTGGAGGGCAGTATCGGGCCGTCTGGCTGCCGGTGATGGACGACCCCCACGACCGGGCGCGACTGCGCGCCATGGCCCAGGCGATGCCACCCGTCTGCCGGGCGCTGTTTGCTCCTTCGACGGCTCGACCGAGTTCGAAGTCAGGCTCAGGACGAAGCGCAGGTGATCCCCCCGAGGCCGACCAGGCCCCCGCGCCGCACGCGTTGCTGGACAGCTTCGTCAAACGATTGGTGGACCAGGCCGTGCGCGGCTGGGGCCGCGGGCGGCTGGACCGGCGGCGCAAACCGCCCCAGGGCGTCGCCGGCGCGTGGTGGTCGGCGCTGTGGGACGAGGACGGGCAAATCGAGGTGCCATTGGCGCAGCGCCGCGAGTTGGTGCGCCTGTTCGACGCCTGGCAGGGGTGGGTGGGACAATTGCAGGGCGCGGCCGAGGCGACGTTCCGTCTTTGCTTCCGGCTGGAACCGCCGGAGGTGGACCCAGAGAGCGGGCAGGTGACCTCGCCCGACTGGGCCTTGCGTTACATGCTCCAGGCCAACGACGATCCCAGTCTACTGGTGCCGGCCGAAAAGGCGTGGAGCGCGCGGGGCGGCACCCTGCGCACCCTCAACCAGAAGTTCGAAGGGGCCCAGGAGCGGCTGCTGGCCGGGTTGGGCCTGGCGGCGCGCATCTTTCCGCCGATCATGGCCAGCCTGCGCACGGCCCGCCCGCAATCCTGCAAGTTGACGGTAGACGAAGCGTATGCCTTCCTGCGAGAGGTGGGACCGCTGTTAGAGGGAAGCGGCTTGGGCGTGTTGGTGCCGCCCTGGTGGAACAAGCCCGGCGCCCGGCTGGGGGTGCGGGCCAGGCTCAAGGCGGACGCGAACATCGTCGGCAAGGGCATCCTCAACCTGAACGCGCTGGTACAGTTCGAGTGGGAACTGGCCCTGGGCGACGAGCTTCTATCGCGCGAGGAGTTCGAGCGGCTGGCCGCGCTCAAGATGCCCCTGGTGCGGGTGCGCGGCCAATGGGTGATGCTGCAGCCCGACGAGATCGAGGCTGCCATCGCCTTCTGGGAAAAGAAGCAGCAGGATCAGATGACGCTGCGCGACACGCTGGGGATGGCGCTGGGGGCCACCCAGGAGGTCGGCGGGCTGCCGCTGCACGGCGTCGAAGCGTCCGGCTGGCTGGACGACCTGTTGAGGCAGCTACAGGAGGGCGAGCAACTACGCGAGCTGCCTTCCCCGCGCGGTTTCGTGGGCCAGTTGCGGCCCTACCAGGTGCTCGGTTATTCCTGGCTGGCCTTCCTACGCAAGTGGGGCCTGGGCGCTTGCCTGGCCGACGACATGGGGCTGGGCAAGACGATCCAGGCCATCGCCCTGCTGCTGCGCGAGCGCGAGCAGGCCGAGGATGGCGTCGGGCCGGCGCTGGTGATCTGCCCCACCTCCGTCGTCGGCAACTGGAAGCGCGAGATCGTGCGCTTCGGGCCGGGCTTGCGCGTGATGGTGCATCACGGGAGCGAGCGCGCCAAGGGCGAGGATTTCGTCGCGGCGGCGCAAGCACACGACGTGGTCATCAGCACCTACGGCCTGGCGCGACGCGACGCGGACGACATGAGACAGGTGCCGTGGAGCGACGTGATCCTCGACGAGGCGCAGAACATCAAGAACCCCAGCGCCAAACAGACGCAGGCCGTTCGCAGCCTCCCGGCCGCCAACCGCGTCGCGCTGACGGGCACGCCGGTCGAGAACCGGCTGTCCGAGCTGTGGTCCATCATGCAGTTTCTCAACCCGGGCTTCCTGGGGTCGCGGACAGGGTTTCGCCAGGCGTTCGCGCTGCCCATCGAACGGTACCAGGACGAGGATGCCACCGAGCGATTGAAAGGGCTGGTGGGGCCATTCGTCCTGCGCCGCGTCAAGACCGACCCCACCGTCATCCAGGACCTGCCCGACAAACTGGAGATGAAGGTCTACTGCAACCTGACCGCCGAACAGACGACGTTGTACGAGGCGGTGGTCAAAGAGTCGTTGGAGCGGGTGGAGTCGGCGGACGAGGAGGGCATCCAGCGGCGCGGCGTGGTACTGGGCGCGCTGATGCGGTTGAAACAGGTCTGCAACCACCCGGCGCAGTTCCTGGGCGATGGCTCCCCGCTGCCGGGACGCTCGGGCAAGCTAGACCGGCTGGGCGGGATGCTGGAGGAAGCGCTCTCCGTTGGCGATCAGGCGTTGGTGTTCACCCAGTTCGCCCAGATGGGCCACATGCTGCAGGCGCACCTGAGATCGCTGTTCGGCGTCGAGGTGCTCTTTCTGCACGGCGGTACGCCGCAGAAGCGGCGCGACCGGCTGGTGGCGCGCTTCCAACAGGGGCGCGACGCACCGATCTTTATCCTCTCGCTCAAGGCCGGCGGCACGGGGCTGAATCTGACGGCTGCCAATCACGTCTTTCACTTCGACCGTTGGTGGAACCCGGCCGTGGAGGACCAGGCCACCGACCGCGCTTTTCGCATCGGGCAGACGCGCGACGTACAAGTGCACAAGTACATCTGCGCCGGCACGCTGGAGGAGGGGATTGACGAGTTGATCGAGAGCAAGAAGGCGCTGGCCGAAAGCGTCGTCGGCGCGGGAGAGGGTTGGCTGACCGAGTTGAGCACCGACGAACTGCGCGACATCATACGATTGCGGAGGGAATAGAACGATGGCAAGACGACGTTCTAGTTATTACGACAGCTACTGGCCGCGCTACACGCCCACGCGCCCCATCGAGGTGGAAGACGGCATCAAGGCCAAGAGCAAGCGGGGCAGATTCGTCGAGAACTGGTGGGCCGACCGCTGGATCAAGGCCCTGAAAGTCCTGATGGACTCCGGGCGGCTGAGCCGCGGGCGCAACTACGCCCGGCGCGGCCAGGTGATGGAGATCGACGTCGAGCCGGGCCATATCTCGGCGCGGGTGCAGGGGTCTCGTCGCACACCTTACAAGGTCAGCATCGCGCTTCAGCCGTTGAGCGACCACCAGTGGGACGCGGTATTCGACGCGCTGGCCGAGCAGGCCATCTTCGCCGCTCAACTGCTCAACGGCGAGATGCCGCCTGACATCGAGCAGGTTTTTGACGCAGTTCAGGTGCCGCTCTTCCCCGCCTCGCGGGGCGACCTGGAGACGGACTGCTCCTGCCCCGACTGGGCCAACCCGTGCAAGCACATCGCCGCCGTCTACTACCTGTTGGGGGAGCGCTTCGACGAGGACCCGTTCCTGCTGTTCGAGTTGCGCGGGCGGAGCAAGGACGAGGTCGTCGCCGCCCTGCGCGAGCGGCGCGTCCAGGGGATGGAGGCGGTGGACGAAGCGATCTACGTGCCCGACGCGGTCGAAGCGGTCGAGACGGTTGGCCT
>CAZWPV010000291.1:0-4315 GCA_964635485.1 uncultured Anaerolineales bacterium | reverse complement strand
CCCAGGTCACCGCCACGTTCAATCCCGGCCTGTGGCCCACCGGCATCGGGATCGTACTCGCCGTCGTGGGGCTGGCGGGAAGCATCGTTCGCTCCGTGCACCGGTCAAGGACGGGCGAGGAGGACTGACGTGGGCTACGCCACTCCCCTGATCGGATTGAGCCTGGGCGCGCTGCTGACGGCATTGGGATTGGCCCTGTGGAACCGGTTCCGCCAGGTGAGCGGGCTTCCCCCGGCGATACGGGCGATCAAGTGGACGGCGGCGGGACTACTGCTGGCCACGACGCCCCTTGTGTGGATTGAAAGCCATCCCGCACTGATCCTGCACCTGACCCTGGCGGCGGCCATCGCCACGCCGCCAGTCGGCCGCCGTCACCACCTCCCCTGGCGTGATGCAATGACTGTGCTACCGGCGCTGGCGCTGGCAGGCGCCGGCTTTTTCCTGGACGCAGGGTTTGCACGATTCGAGGGACACACCATCTCGCCGATGAGCCTGACTGTTGCGGTTTACGGCGGGTTGGCTGCGCGCGTCCTGGGCGAGGCACTGAGCACGCTGGCGAACCCCGCCGCGCCGGTGAGCCGGCTGTTCGACGCGCTCTATCTGCTGCTGACGCTGCTGGTCGGCGCCAATGCATTGGCGGTCCTGTGGCAGCAGGGCGTGGTGTGGGAGGCGAGTCCCGGAGAAAGCGGCCTGCCGGGCGTGTGGCTGGCGTGGAGCGCGGCCTGGTTGATCCCCCGCGCGCGCGCGCGTCTGAAAGCGGGGCTGATCGCCGTAGCGGTGATTCTCCTCATCGCACTGGCACTGGGAACAGGTTGACGCTCATGCGCTACATCACGCCAGAAGCCGTTATGCGCAAGCGATTTGGGGATAACCCCCGGCCGCAGTGGGACGCGGCGGTACTGTGTTTCCGCAGCCACGAGGGGTCTCGCCTCATAGCCCAAACACTCGGAGCCGAGCCGCTGGGCACCAAGGTGCTGTGGGGAATGGACGAGGTCCCGGGTTACCCGCTGGCCCACGAGTTCGCCATCGAGAAAGCGCGGGTGGGTCTGATCGCACGCTGCCTGTGGGGCGGCCCGCAGACGGCTATCCTGGTCGAGGAGCTAGCCCACCTGGGCGTGAGGCACCTGATCGGTATTGGGGCGGCGGGCAGCATCGCCGCCGACCTCCCACGAACCACCCAGATCGTCGCCACGTCGGCCCTGACCACCGACGGCACGAGCCGCGCGTACACCGACGAGGCCGAGGTGCACATCAACCCGGCTATCTACGCCGCCGTCCAGCGGGCCGAGCGCGTGCATCCGTGGCACCTGCGCCCGGTGAGGGTCGCCACCATAGATGCGATCTACAGGGAGACAGACACGCTGATCCAAGCCCTGGCCGGGCGAGGGGCGGAGACGGCCAACATGGAAATCGCACCGTTTTACGCCGCCTCCGCTGCCTGTGGCGTCGAAAGCGTCTGGATCGGCCACGTCAGCGACTGCCTGGTGAATCGAGCGTGGGAGCCTTGGGATAACTTGGAACAAATGACCGCGCAGAGCGCCCAAATCAGCCTGGACGTGCTGAACGAGCTGCTGCATTAACCGGAGGGAATGCATGAAACCCATCGTCATAGGCGTGGCCGGTGGGACCGGGTCGGGCAAGACCACGGTGGCGGAAAAGATCCTGCATCGCGTGGGAGCCGAGCACGTGGCCTACATCCCACACGACGCCTATTACCGTGAGCTCGGCCACCTGTCGCCGGAGGAGCGCGCCGGGGTCAACTTTGACCATCCCGACTCGCTGGAGACCTCGCTCCTGGTCGAACACCTCAAGGCGCTACGCGCGGGGCAGGCGGTCGAGATCCCGATCTATGACTTTACCAAGCACATGCGCACCGAGGAGACACGTCGCGTGAAGCCCGCGCCCGTGATCCTGGTCGAGGGCATCCTGGTCTTTGTCGAACCCGAACTGCGTGCGCTGCTGGACGTCAAGCTGTACGTGGACACCGATGCCGACGTGCGCTTTATCCGCCGTCTGCAGCGCGATGTGCACGAACGCGGCCGCAGCGTCGAGTCGGTGTGCGAGCAGTATCTCACCACGGTGCGCCCGATGCATCAAGAGTTCGTCGAGCCCAGCAAGCGCTACGCCGACGTCATCATCCCCGAGGGCGGGTTCAACGAGGTGGCCATCGAGATGGTCGCTGCCCGCCTGAGGGGCATGCTATACGAACAACGAGCAAGTGAGGAATAAGTGAAGCTTTCGGCAGTCATCCCGGTCTACAACGAAGCTACTACCATCGCCCAGGTCGTCGAGCAGGTGTTGGCGGTGGCACTCGACCACACACCGGGCGGCATTGAGAAGGAAATCATCATCGTCAACGACGGCTCGACCGATGAGACAGGGTCGGTTTTGAACGCCCTTGCAGCCCGCTGGCCTCATCAACTGAAAATCGTGCACCACGAGGAAAATCAGGGCAAGGGGGCCGCTATCCGCACGGCGCTAGAGCACGTCACGGGTGACCTGGTCATCACCCAGGACGCCGATCTGGAATACGATCCCCAGGACTATCCCGCCCTGCTGGCTCCTTTCAGGGACCCATCGGTGCAGGTGGTCTACGGATCACGCAATCTGCGCAAGAACCCGCGTTCGACGTGGAGTTTTTATTGGGGTGGGCGATTGCTGAGCTGGATCGCCAACTTTCTGTACGGGTCGCACCTCACCGACGAGGCGACCGGCTACAAAGTCTTCCGCACCAACCTGCTGCGTAGCCTCGACCTGCAATCGACCCGCTTCGAGTTCTGCCCGGAGGCGACCGGAAAGATTCTGCGGCGAGGCATCGAGATCCACGAAGTTCCCATCTCGTACCAACCTCGCTCCTTCGCCGAGGGTAAAAAGATCGACTGGCACGACGGCCTAGATGCAATTTGGATGCTGCTGAAATACCGAGTGCGCCGCATCCCATAGACAAGAAGAGCAACGATGAAAACGATCCCGGTAACGCCCCCGTTCGAACCCCGCTGCCTGGCAACGACGATCGGCAGTCTGCCTCACACTGACCCGGCGCGTGGAACGGCCCTGGTGCTCGAGAGCACGCCAGAGATCCCCTCCTGGGTACAGTTCCCCCGCCGCGTCTTTTATGAGAACATGATGATCCAGTTCACCGAGGGGATGCCCGGATTGGTGGAGGAAGAGGATGCCGACGGCAATCGGCGCGTCTATTTCGACACCGCGGCGACCGATTTCGTCGACCAACTGACCGACTTTTACACCCTCTACCTGGCCACGACCGAGGAAGGAGACAAAGACGCCCTCAATACCTTCGGCCTCTCACCAAAGTATGCGGCAGGATGGGAGGAGTTCATCGCCCGGCTGCCAGAGCACACCGCATCGGCGGTGATGCTCAAGGGACAGGCGACCGGCCCCTTCACGCTGGGCGTCAACCTGCTCGATCAAGATCGCCGCTGCTCGTATTACGACGACCAACTGCACGACGTGGTCGTCAAGACGGCGACGCTGAAAGCGATGTGGCAGATGGAGCAATTGGACGCGTTCGGCCTGCCGGCGATGGTCTTTCTCGACGAGCCATCGCTGCTGGGCTTTGGCTCGCAGACCTTTATCACCGTGAGCCGGGAGGACATCACAAGGGACATCAACGAGGTGGTCGGGGCAATACACGACCGAGGCGGGCTGGCGGGGGTTCACTGCGAAGAGAACACCGACTGGTCGCTGCTGATGGAATCCAACCTGGACATCCTCGACTTTGACGCCTACGATCACATGCAGGCCATCACGCTCTACCCCGCCGAGCTGCGCGCCTTCCTGGGTCGCGGCGGCAGCCTGGGTTGGGGCATCGTCCCCACGCTCGATAGAGAGGCCGCGGCGACCGAGACATTGCCCTCGCTGCTGGATCGCTTCGAC
The DNA here is from genome assembly GCA_964635485.1 of uncultured Anaerolineales bacterium. GTDB lineage: Bacteria > Chloroflexota > Anaerolineae > B4-G1 > B4-G1 > JAFGED01. The sequence goes on along the minus strand of CAZWPV010000291.1, from coordinate 418 downwards.
GCAGGCGTGGAGCGGCTGGTGCAGAAGGGCTTTGACCGTGAGCTGCTGCTGCACCAGGCGTTGATCACGCCCAGTTGCGGCATGGGCGGCGTGCTCACCGAGCCGCTGGCCGAGCGCGTGCTGGGCCTGCTGCGCGAACTTTCACTGACGTTGCGCGAGCAGCACGGGTTCGCCGGAGACGGCGATAGCACATAGAGACCTGCTCAAGCTCTTCGTACTGAGCGCCAGCGTCCAGGGCAATTGCATTTAGCTTGACGCCTTACAAATCCGTCATTCTGAGCGACCCTTCGGCCTTGCCCCTCGACTTGCTCGGGGGGCACCTCAGGGCAGGCTCCGGGAGCGAAGAATCTCGCCTTTGGTCAACATCGCGAGATTCTTCGTCGCGCCGGACGCTGCGCGTCCGCTTGCTCCTCAGAAT
>CAZWPV010000290.1:0-4351 GCA_964635485.1 uncultured Anaerolineales bacterium | reverse complement strand
GGCCGCGCTGAAGGAGGAAATCGGCATGGGCTACACCGTCCACCTGCCGCTGTGGTCGGTCGAGCCCTCCACGCCGCTGACACCCGTGCGGGAGGGGTCGGTGCGCGCCGTGATCGACACCGTTCGCGCGACCGCGCCGCTGGAGCCGGAGACGTACGTGCTGCACGCCACCGGCGCGCTGGCCGCCGAGTTCTACCAGATGAAGCTGCCGCAGGCGGGCAAATCCCTCATCCTGCGCATCTTCCAGTCCAACGCCCGCGAGAGTATCAAGACTCTTCTGGCCGAGACCGAAATCCCCAGTCGCCGACTGGCCATCGAGACCATCGAGTTCCCCTTCGATCTGACGCTGGAGATGGCGGAGGAGCTCGATCTATCCATCTGCCTGGACGTCGGTCACGTGCTGGTGGGCTTTTCGGGGCCGATCGGCGTGTTCGAGGCGCTGGAGCGCTGCCTGCCGCGCCTTGCCGAGATCCACCTGCACGACGGTCCCTGGCAGGGGCCGGAGCACAAACTCGGCTACGGCCAGGATCACAAGCCGCTGGGCACCGGCGACCTGGATACAGCCCGCCTGCTCGCCCGGCTGACCGAGGCCGACTTTGCCGGCCCGGTGATCTTTGAGCTCAAGGTCGAGGAGGCCCTGGCCTCCCTGGACGTGATTCGCACCATCCGTCCCGACCTGCTCTAATTATCTTCCCGAAAGCCCAAGCGACCGCAGGTCGCCGCTTTCGGGAAGATTTGCCAGGAGTACCCAATGAACCAACGCATACGCTGGTACGATCACATCACGATCAACATCTATTGGCTGGGGCTGAACGTCGCCACCGGCATCATCACCCCGGTGCTGCTGCCCTACCTGGTGGTGCTGTACATGCCGGAGGCATACAAGAACACCTACCTGGCGACGATTCGCGTGATCGGACTGGCGGTGGCGATGCTGATCCAGCCGCTGGCGGGCATGCTGAGCGACCGCAGCACCCTGCGCTGGGGACGCAGGCGGCCCTACATCTTTGCCGGAGCGCTGCTCAACGTCGTCTTTCTGTCCATCGCCGGCGCATCGTACAACCTGCAGGGGTCGAGCCTGGATGGCTTCTTCCAGCCCACGTTCGGCGCGACCACCGCCTACGCAGCCCTGCTCGCGGGCACCGTCCTGCTGCAGGTCTCGTCCAACATCGCACACGGCGCGCTGCAAGGGCTGATCCCCGACCTGGTACCGGAGGATCAGCGCGGGCGCTCCTCCGGCGTCAAGGCGGTGATGGAGCTGCTACCCGTGTTCTTGGTCCTCTTCATCGGGCCGCTGGTCGACGCGGGCAGGATATGGCTGACCGTGGGCATCATCATGGCGGCCTTCCTCGTCACGATGCTGATCACCGTCCTCTTCGTCCACGAGGAGCCGTTGAGGGAGGAACCCGGCAGGGGAATCGGCGAGCCGGCCCTGCGCCTGGTCGCGCTGACCATCATCTTCGTGGCAGTCACGCAGGCCGCCGTGTGGCTCGTCCGCGCCAGCGGGGCCTGGCTGACGGCGCGCGGCGCAGGCATCGCCCTGCAGGTGGCCCTCGTCGGGCTGGCCGGATTGATCGGCATGGCGGGCGCCATCTTTGTGGGCGTGTACCTGGGCGCGTGGGTGGGCATCGGCAAGGAGGCCCCCCGGCGGACCGGCTTCATCTGGTGGGTGATCAACCGGCTGCTCTTCCTGGCAGCGGTGGGATCGATCCAGGGATCGGCCCAGTACTTTTTGAGCGACGTGCTCCACATCCCCAACGCCGCGACGATGACGACGGTCCTCATGGCGGCAGTGGCCGGCTGCCTGCTGCCCTCCGCTTTGGGCGGCGGCTACCTGGCCGACCGTGTCGGCCACAAGCGACTGGTCGCCATCTCCGCTCTGGTCGCCGCCGTGGGCACGGTGATGCTGATCTTTTCCACCAACGTACCGCTGGTGATCGTCAGCGGCTGCATCATTGGCCTGGGCGCGGGCACGTTCATGGCCACCAACTGGGCGCTGGGCACCAAGCTGGCGCCCAGCCGCGATGCAGGCCGCTACCTGGGCATCTCCAACCTGGCCGGGGCGGGGGCGGGCATCGTCGGCGCGGGGATCGGCGGGCCGATGGCCGACTTTTTCAACGGTCTCCAATCCGGGTTGGGCTATCTGGTGATCTTTGCCGTCTACGCGGCGCTCTTTCTACTCTCCGCCGCCGCGCTCACGCGGGTCAAGGAATCGACCGCCCAGACGCCATAACCCGACCGCTAACTGCCCCGCCCGCCATACGGCGGAAATCCAAAAAGCGCTCCCTGCGTGATCGGTGTGACGTACACTGCCTGATCCATCGTCATGTACAGCCCTTTTTTCCCACCGGTCTCGCGCCGGTACTCCCTCGCGTGTTCTTCTGACCAGAAGAAGACCGATTTGCGTCAGAATGCATCGATGATGCTCGGATCGTCCAGCTTGTCGAAATCGACCATCGGCACGTGGATCAGCGGATCAGCCCCTTCTTCCACGACGCGATAGTTCAGCTCGCTGTCCATCTCAATGTGGATCGGTTCGCCGCAGTGGGCACACGATGTCTCGATGGCAAATGATAGATTCTCTCCCCGCAGTTGCCCTTGCACGAAGGGCATCGCAATCGCGTCGATCGCTCAGGCGGCATACATCTGCTCGCCGCTGCTGAAGGTTACACGATGGGGCGTTCTGTCCACAGTCACCGGATAGGCCCACGTAACCGCTCCCTGCTCGTTCCTGAACAGGAAGGTCATGTGCGCCTCCAGATCATCCAGAATGGAGACCACCTGAGGCCGGGATAGGCTCAGCTCCTGCGCGATGAACTCTGGTGTCAGTGGCTCCCCAACTCGGGGAATCTCCCGGACGACGAAATCGCGGACGAGATGGTGCTCCTTGGACATAAAGCCGAGCTCCGCGTCTCCGCGCACCTGGCTCTGCCATATCGGGCGTGGGATGGGAACCAGGTAGCGCCACACTCCCAGGAGCAAACTATCCTTGTCAGAGGCGATGTGAGCCGCGATGCCTCCGCCGACGGCAGCGCCCGCGGTCGCCACTCCCGCTATCTTGAGAAACGTTCGGCGATCGATTTTTCTTCCAGGCATTCTATCTCTCCTCCAGTTTCATCAATGCGGGGATGAAAAACGCCCCGCAAGCCATCAACGCCACCACACCGCCTGTGAGCGTATACCACCCCTGTACACCCAACGCATCGGCCAGCGGGCCGGCGACCACCATCCCCAGCGGCGACATCACGTCCATCCCGCTCCTGGCCAGCGTGAACACGCGCCCCTGAATCTCTGGCGGGACGACCGCCTGCTGGATAGCCTGGAACGAGCCCACAGCCATCGGCGCCAGGACTCCCGCGCAGAACATCGCCCCCACCGCTACCCAGAACGCGGTGCCGGGCAGCACGCCGACGACGGCCATACAGCCGCCCATCAGCGAGATTCCCAACAAAACGGTCACAATGCGGCGCTTGAATCCACCCCACGCGCCGAGCAGCAGCCCGCCAGCCAGCATCCCGGCCCCGGATGCAGACTGCATCCAGGCCAGCTCGAACGCGCCCCCGTCAAAGGTCTTGGTCACGGCGATGGGCACCAGCGAAAAGGCCGGAGCGGCGAAAAAGTGCAGCAGCGAGATCATGGCGATCAAAATAGCCAGGCCTCGCCAGCTCCACACAAACCGGACGCCCTCGCGCAGATCGGACCATGTGGAGAAAGATTCCTCCTCCCCAGCACGCACCGGCTGCGGAATGCGAATGAAAGCCAACGGCGCGATGGCCACCAGTGCCGTCGCCACATCGATGGCCAGGATCATCGAGAGCGGCACCGAGGCCAACAGCAGCGCGCCCAGAGGCGGCATGGCGATGCCGGCAATGCCGCGCATCGCCTGGCTCATCCCCGCTACGCGAGAGAAGTGGCGCTCTGGCACCATCAGCGTGGTCGAGGCCTGCATCGCGGGCCAGTGGAACGCCCCGCCCAGCGCGCGGACGAACATCAGGGCGTAGACGTGCCACACCTGCACGACGCCCAGCGCAAAGAGCGCGGCCAGCGCCAGCGTCGCCAACGCGATCACTCCATCGGCGGCCATCATCACCCCGCACCGGTTCCAACGATCCACCAGTGCGCCGGCGAACGGCCCCAGGAACACCGGCGGCAGTAGTCCCACCAGCGAGGCCAGCACCAGCGTCGTCGCCGAGCCGCCGCTCTCCTGGGTCAGCCACCACACGAGGGCGAACTGCACCAGCTCGCTGCCGAACAGCGAGACGGCCTGCCCTGCAAAGATGACGAGAAAGTGTGCCATCCAGTAACTCCAATCAGACTTTTAGCCAACCCTGTCCAGCTCCTTCGGAGTTGC
>CAZWPV010000289.1:0-4357 GCA_964635485.1 uncultured Anaerolineales bacterium | reverse complement strand
ACTTTGCGAGCGTGCCCGCAGAACCGACCCAGCCTTTTTAGAAGGAATAAAAGCTAAAACACAAAATTGACATCTACACCAGGATTTGATACAATAGCATACATCCGGCGGTAAAGCGCGACACGTGGGCGCTTCACCAAATCCAAGAAAGGCCGGAAAATCTAAGGAGGTGAAAGCAACATGGTAGAGGAAGAAATGGTTGTCACAGAAGGGGATATCACGCAAGACGATAAACTATGGTCGTTGCTCAGTTGGATCTTTTGGCCCCTCGCGATCGTTGTCCTGCTGATCGAGGACAAGAAGAATCGGCCATTCCTCAAGTCTAACGCCGTACAGTCCCTCGTGTTGGGCGGCGCCGCCTGGGCAACGACCATCATCGGGATCGGCGTGTGCATAGGCCCCCTGGCGTTCATCTACGCCATTTTCCTGGGCATCAAGGCCTACGGCGGCAACGAGGTACAAGTCCCCGTCATCACCAACTTCTGCAAGAACCAAGGCTGGATATAGACTCATCCGTATGATATCCAAGGAAGCCCTTCCCTGACGAGGAGAAGGGCTTTTCCTTTTGCCTACGTGCGCGCACGCGCGCGCCCTGGTGCCTGTGTGCGCAAGCGCACACGTTGTGCTTTAGCCGTTGTGCTTTAGCACACGTTGTGGTAAGATGGGCGCATTCCGCAAGCGGAATGCGCCTTAGCAGTTTGGGCTGCGCCCAAACTGCCCCAATCCACAAGAAGGATATAATCCACGATGGCCTCACATCTCAAACGCTGGCAAGTCGCCCCCACCGCCCCACCCAGCCACGTCGCCCGTCTTTCACACCTGCATCCCCTCGTCACGCAGGTGCTCTACAACCGTGGCATCACCGACCCGGAGGATGTATCGGCCTTTCTCGGCGGCGAGGGCGATCAAACCAACCCCTTCGCCCTGGAGGAAATGGCCGCCGCCGTGACCCGCATACGACAGGCGCTGCATGCCGGAGAACGCATCGTCGTGTACGGCGACTTTGACGCCGACGGCGTCACCGCCACGGCGCTCCTCGTCCAGACCCTGCGGGCATTTGGCGGAGACGTGTACCCTTACATCCCCCACCGCGTAGACGAGGGATACGGCCTGCACAAGAGGGTGCTGGCGCAATTGGCAAAAAGCGGCACCAGCGTTGTCGTCACCGTGGACTGCGGCGTCCGCGCGCTGGACGAGGTCGCCCACGCCAACCGGCTGGGGTTGGACATCATCGTCACCGACCACCATTCCATCGGTCCCCGGTTGCCCGAGGCCCTGGCCGTGATCGACCCCAAGCGCACCGACAACCACCACCCGTTCAACGAACTTGCCGGCGTAGGCGTGGCGTACAAGCTCGCCCAGGCCCTGCTGCGCGTGGAGCGTTCCAGTCCGCACCACCGCCAAGCGCCAGAGACCGCACGGGATGTATGCCTGGAAGAAGAGGACCTCCTGGACCTGGTCGCCCTGGGAACCGTGGCCGACCTGGTGCCTCTCTTGGGAGAGAACCGCACGCTGGTGCACCGTGGACTGGCGTGCATCAATCGCATGGAACGTCCCGGCATTGAGGCCCTCTGCCGACAGGCCGGCCGACAGGCCGGCAAGGTGGACACCACCACCATCGGTTACGCGCTGGCGCCACGGCTCAACGCCGCCGGCCGGATGGCCCACGCCAAGACCGCCTACCAACTCCTGGATACCACCTACCCAGTGGAGGCGGAGCGGCTGGCCAGGAAATTGGATCAACTGAACCGCAAGCGCCAGCAACTCACGCTCGAAACTCACGAACAGGCACGCCAGTTGGCGCTAGCGTCCGGCGACGATTCCCCTCTGCTTTTCGCCGCCTCCCCCGACTTTTTGGCAGGCGTCGTAGGCCTGACCGCCAGCCGCCTGGTCGATGAGTTCTACCGACCCGCCGTCGTCGTCGAGATGGGCAGAAAGGTCAGCCGTGGCTCCGCCCGGTCCATCCCAGAGTTCCACATCACCGACGCGCTCGACGAGTGCGCCGACCTGCTGGTTCAACACGGCGGGCACGCCGCAGCCGCAGGCTTTACCGTCTCAAACGATAGTCTGAACGAGCTTGCCAGCCGTCTGCGCAGATTGGCCAGCGAGCGGCTTTCCGGCGTCGAGCTCACGCCCATCCTGAGCATAGACGCGGAGACCGAGCTTTCGCAGATGTCGTGGGAGCTTCAGCAGGAGCTATCCGGACTGGAGCCTTGTGGCTACGCGAATCCCCACCCTCTCTTCCTCAGCAGAAACGTGCGCGTCACCGGGCATCGAACTGTGGGAAGCGAGGGAAAGCATCTCAAACTCACCCTGTCTGACGGCCAGGCCACGTGGGACGGAATTGCCTTCCGCCAAGGCGATTGGGCCAGCCGGCTGCCTGACCGGGTAGACCTCGTCTACCACCTCGAGGTCAACGAGTGGAACAACCGGAGGCAGCTCCAGTTGAACGTACAGGATATCCGGCCGGCGGGAGACGACGAGATCGCCCGCCTGTGGTTGGACCGAGCACCCGATGAAGGACAATCTGATGCCTGAGCGCCCACACCTCGTCATCTTCAATCCCGATCAGTGGCGGGGTGACGTGATGGGACACACGGGCAATCCCACGGCAGTGACCCCCAATCTCGACCGGCTGGTGCAGACCGACGGCGTATCTTTCCGCAACGCTTTCTGTCAGAACCCGGTGTGCACACCCAGTCGATGTGCTTTTATGACCGGCTGGTATCCCCACGTGCGCGGCCACCGCACGATGCACCACATGCTGCGCGCCGACGAGCCGGTGCTGCTCAAGACGCTCAAGGAGAACGGCTACTTCGTATGGTGGGGCGGCAAGAATGACCTGGTGCCCGGCCAACTCGGCTACGACGATTACTGTCACGTCAAGTACCAGCCTGACCGACCGCTGTACCCTAACCTCCACAGCTTGTCCGGCTGGCGCGGCCAGCCAGGCGGCGACACCTACTACTCGTTCTACTACGGCAGGCTCGAACAAGACGATGACGAAGCACACTACTACGACTCGGACTGGGCCAACGTGATGGGCGCCATCGACCTGATCAAGACCCCGCCCACGGATCAGCCCCTGTGCATCTACCTGCCGCTGGAGTACCCTCACCCGCCCTACGCTGTCGAGGAGCCGTATTACAGCATGATCGACCGCGCCAAGATGGGACCGCGCATCCCCGCGCCGCAGAGTTGGACGGGTAAACCCAGCATCCTCAGAAACATCTACGACAATCAAAACCTGCAAGGCTGGACGGAGGAGCGCTGGACAGAACTGCGCGCCACCTACTACGGGATGTGCGCGCGTGTCGATCACCAGTTTGGCCTGCTGATGGAGGCGCTGTGCGAAGCCGGGCTGTACGACGACACGGCGGTATTCCTCTTTGCCGACCACGGTGATTTCACCGGAGACTATGGCCTGGTGGAAAAGACGCAGAACACCTTCGAGGACTGCCTCACGCGCGTGCCCTTCATCGTCAAGCCTCCAGCGAGAGTCGAGACCAAACCCGGCGTCAGCGAGGCCTTGGTCGAGCTGATTGACTTTCCGGCCACCGTCGAGGCGCTGAGCGGCATCACGCCGGGCCACACGCACTTTGGCCGCTCGCTGCTGCCCGTCATCGCCGGCGAAACAGACGAACACCGTGACGCCGTCTTTTGTGAGGGCGGGCGGCTGCACGGTGAGACGCACTGCATGGAACTGGAAAGCACATCGAGCCAGAACCCCACGGGGCTCTACTGGCCGCGCCTGGAGGCGCAGCGCAAAGAAGGCCCAGAGCACACCAAGGCAGTGATGTGCCGCACGCGGGAATTCAAGTACGTCCGCCGACTATACGAAACCGACGAGCTGTACGACCTGCGGGATGATCCAGCCGAACTACACAACCGCATCGACGACCCGGCACTGGAAGACATGCTTGCACAGCTCAAGGAACGCCTACTGACCTTCTACCTAGAGACCGGTGACGTCGTGCCTCACGATGCTGACAGGAGATGGTAGGGAATCGTGTCAAACAGAAGTCTCGTGACGAAATCGAAAGTCGCAAATCGCAAATCGCAAATCGCAACGCTTTGCCTGGTATTCGTCATCAGCACGCTGGCGATTGCTCCCGCCAGAGCACAAGTGCCCCCGCCCGACCGCCGCTTTGGCGCGGTCGAGGGCGAGCTGCATCATCCTTCGTCCAAGACCAGACCCGCGTGAATCGCGAGAGATGTACATCTTGCGAAGCTCGCAGTCGGTCTTGTCCAAAGCAACGATGCCGAAGCAGCCGAGGATCGTGCCAGCCTGATCGACGGCGACGAAGAAGTCGCCGCCGCGCGCCTGCAGCAACACCGTGCCGAACAGCACGAAGAG
>CAZWPV010000288.1:0-4357 GCA_964635485.1 uncultured Anaerolineales bacterium | reverse complement strand
GCAGGCAAGCTGTCATCCGGGGCCAGCCGAAAAACGGCGTGCGCAGGTATTGCTCGTCGATCAGACGCATCAGATGCAGGTTGAATGCGCTCTCTGGGACAGGCTGGTAGTAGAATGTCGTGCGGCTCAGGCCCACGAGTTCGCATTGGCGGCGAATGCTCAGTTGTGAATGTTCAGGTTCGATCAGCGCACGTTTCGCTTGGGTGTTACCGGGCAGCTTTTTTTCAGCCACTCCAGTTCCATCTGGAGCCGCCCAATTTGCTCGTAAAGATCGGCCTGCAGCGCTTCTTGTTCCTTCTGCTGCCGGGTCACAGTCGTGCTAAAGACGCTGGCTCCTTCCTTGAGCAACTGGCTCTTCCATTCGCTGATCTGGCTAGGGTGCAGCTCGTACTGGCTTGCTAGCTCGTTGAGTGTCTTGGTGCCCTTGGCAGCGTCCAGGGCAACTTGGAACTTGAACTGCGCGTTGTGACGTTTTCCTTTAGGCATAATTGACCTCCCACATGCTCCATAATAATATAGATCTTCATTTTGCATATGGTCCAGTTTTTGGGGTCAATTACATTTGAACGATGGTTCTTCGCTTACCTGCCCCTTATCTGTCTAAACTCTTGATCCGTTCAACCATCGTGCCGATAGCTAAGAGGTACGATCAGGCTGCCTGGCTAGCCGCTCCGACTACCAGCGGCAGGTAGACGCGCCGTTGCGCCAATTCGTCCGCGCTGACTTTACAAATTGACCACTTTGCGTTATAATTTGCCCCGCTTTTGACCCCTCAGCGGAGGGGGTATTTGTTTTAGAGTACAAGCGTTGAGTCGCTTTCCTCGCGTGTGTTTTTAATCGCATCCGCATTCAAGCGTTCGGCCATCCCGCCCTAGAATATGAAGCTACTCCAGGGAAGGAAGGGTTGAACGCTTGCTTGCACCGTGAAAAGCAAAGATGAGTGAACAAAAGTTTCTAACCCGTGAAGGCTACCAAAAGCTGGAACAGGAGTTAAACCGCCTGCGCACGGTGCGCCGGCAGGAGGTTGCTCAGCGCCTGCACCAGGCCTTGGAAGAGGGTGACATCCTGGAGAACGCCGAACTAGAGGATGCGCGTAACGAACAAGCCTTCCTGGAAGGACGCATTCTGACGCTGGAAAACCTGTTTCGCAATGCGAGCATCATCGAAGAAAATGGGCCGCGTGAAATGGTGGGTATAGGCAGCCATGTTACGATCATGGAAAGCGATGGGCCAGCGGAGACTTATCACATAGTGGGTTCAGCCGAAGCCGACCCGAACCAGGGTTTGATCTCTAACGAATCCCCCCTGGGGCGCGCGTTGATGGGCTTAAAGGTTGGAGAGACGGCCGAGGTCAACGCTCCTGACGGGGTACTTGAGTTCAAAATCGTGGGAATCAAGTAAACGACCGAGAACCGCAAACGACTCGCACAAGGCACGGTGCCCACGCAGAACCCTACCGGGTGATGAGCGTGGGCACTTTTCGCAGGAGGCGTCATGGAACTCACAGAACTCGAGAGGCAGCGAGTAGAAAAACTGGAGCGGCTACGGGCTGCGGGAATCGAGCCGTACCCCCGCCGCGTCAAGCGCACGCACACGATAGCCGAAGCACTCGCCGCCCTCGAACAAGCCGAAGCCACGAGCACCGAAAGCCAAGTCGCCGTGGCCGGACGACTGCGCAGCATACGCGTGATGGGAAAGATCACGTTCGCACACATAGAGGACGGGAGCGGCTCTATCCAGCTGTTCTTGCGCCTTCAAGAGGTGGGAGAGGACACCTATGAAGCGTTCAAACAGAACTTTGATCTAGGCGATTTTGTCGGCGCAGAGGGGTCGTTGGTCCGCACTCGCACCGGCGAGCCCAGCGTGCTGGTTCAAAAGATACAAATGCTCTCCAAGGCCATCAGCCCACTGCCTGTGATCAAGGAAAAGGAAGTGGATGGCAAGCTGGAACGCTACACCGAGTTCTCCGACGTCGAGGAGCGATACCGCCAACGATACGCCGACCTGGCCTCCAACCCGGAGGTGCGTGAGGTCTTCCGAACGCGCACCCGCGTCATCCAAGCGCTGCGCCGCTTTCTCGATGACCACGACTTCCTGGAGGTCGAAACCCCCATTCTCCAGCCCGTCTATGGAGGCGCAGCCGCCCGCCCGTTCGTCACCCATCACAACCAACTGCACCAGAATCTATATCTGCGCATCGCGTTCGAGCTGTACCTCAAGCGGCTCCTGGTGGGAATGTACGATCGGGTCTATGAGATCGGCCACGACTTTCGCAACGAAGGCGTCTCGCAAAAGCACAACCCAGAGTTCACCCAACTTGAATTCTACGCTGCCTACTGGGACTACAACGACGTCATGACCTTCTGCGAGCAGATGGTCGCCCACATCGCCGAGAACGTGGTGGGCACCGCTGTGATCCAATATCAAGGTCACGAGGTTGATCTCAACCCTCCCTGGCGGCGGGTCACGCTGCGCGAGGCGATCATCAAAGTTACCGGTATCGACTACCTCGAACATCCCACCGCCGAGGAGCTGGCCTCCGCGATTCAAGCCCAGGGGTTCGAGGCAAAATCAGACGTGACCTGGGGGTACCTGATCGACAAGGTGCTTCTAGACGCAGTCGAGCCAACGCTGATCCAGCCAACGTTCGTGTTGGATTATCCCCGCGACATCTCTCCGTTTGCCAAGACCAAACCTGATGACCCTACGCACGTCGAGCGCTTCGAGTTCTTTATAGCAGGATTGGAGATGGGAAACGCCTTCAGCGAGCTGAACGATCCCTTGGATCAGGAACAGCGATTCCTGGAGGCAGAACGGCTCTACGCACCCGAGGACGACGAAGCGCACCCGATGGACAGGGACTACCTGCGGGCAATGAAGTACGGCATGCCACCCAACGGAGGCTTTGGCATGGGCGTGGATCGGTTGACAATGCTCCTCACGGATCAAGCGACAATCCGTGAGGTCATCCTCTTCCCACATCTTCGAGCCAAGGAGTAAATCCTCCCAAATCAAGCCGGAAACGTAGCCGATGCCAGAATCATCCTCCAGCTTCGACCTCCTGGCCACCGACGGCCACGCCCGCACCGGGTTGATCCACACCCCGCACGGCAAGATCCCCACGCCGGCCTTTATGCCGGTCGGGACCCAGGCCACCGTCAAGGCCATGTCCCCACGCGACCTGCGCGACGTGGGCGCGACGATTATCCTGGGCAACACCTATCATCTCTACCTGCGCCCTGGAGACGAGCGCATCGCCCGCCTGGGCGGCCTGCACGCATTTATGGGTTGGGACGGCCCCATCCTCACCGATTCCGGCGGCTACCAGGTCTTTAGCCTGGCCCAGCGGCGCAAGATCGACGCCGACGGCGTCACCTTTCGCTCACACATCGATGGCTCCGAGCACCGCTTCACCCCGGAGAAGGTCGTCGCCATCCAGGAGAACCTGGGCGCCGACCTCATCGTCTGCCTCGACGAATGCGCCCCTGCCCAAGACTACGACTACAACGTCCAGGCGCTGGCCCGCACCCACGCCTGGGCACAACGGTGCAAAGCCGCCCAGACCCGCTCCGATCAGGCGCTCTTTGGCGTCGTCCAGGGCGGCGTCTTCCCCGATCTGCGGGAGCAATCGGCCCGCTTTTTGACCGGCGTGGGCTTCGATGGCTACGCCATCGGCGGCCTGAGCGTGGGCGAGACGAAGGAGCAGATGCACGCCTCGCTGGAGGTCGTCACTCCGATCCTGCCCGCCGACCAGCCGCGCTACCTGATGGGGGTCGGCACGCCGGGTGACTTGATCGAGTGCGTGGCGCGGGGCGTGGATATGTTCGACTGCGTGCTGCCCACGCGGACGGCGCGCAACGGCTCGGCGCTGACGCGCGGGGGAAGAATCAACCTGCGCAACGCCCGCTTCGCCGACGACGCCGACCCCATCGAGCCCGGCTGCACCTGCTACGCCTGCACCCACTTTAGCCGCGCCTACGTGCGCCACCTGACCACGGCCAACGAGATCCTGGGCCACCACCTGCTCACCCTGCACAACCTGCACCTGCTGCTGACCATCGCCCGCGAGATGCGAGAGGCGGTGCTGGAGGGGCATTTCCAGGCGTATCGAGAGGCGTTTTGGCAGACGTGCGGGCAGCCAGCATAGTGATCCTCCCGCAGGTTCCAACCGACGCGCAGCGTCGGCACCTGCGGGAGGGTTGGGAAAGTGCGGTTGTACGACTTGGCCGCAGGCTCAAGGACAATGCCCGACAAGAAAGACTCTCCGACATCCAACTCAACCTGCTAGCCAGCATGCCGTCGAACCTAGTATAGAGAATAAGCGTGACATGAAAGAGAACATGAGGTATCCTTCTGT
>CAZWPV010000287.1:0-4366 GCA_964635485.1 uncultured Anaerolineales bacterium | reverse complement strand
CTTGCCCTCGGCGCCTTCACCTCGGCTGGCGAGTTCGAGGTCGAGCCAGTTGAAGGCGGGGTGCAATTGGTCTTGAGGGAGGGTATAGTGCAGAGTATCGGCCATCTGCTGTTCGGTCTCGCCGCGGGTGCCGGCGTACGTCATCGCCAGGGCGAGAGAGATGCTGTGGGGAGAGTAGAAGAGGTTGCCCGCTTTCTCATCCTTGAGGAAGTGGTACAGGTCAAAGGCGAAGGCGCTGTTGCCGCTGACCAACTCGGTTTGATCGGACGCGGGTACGTCCAGGGATATGACTCGCGCCTTGCTCGACTGCACGAATCCCGTCATCTGGTCGCCGCCCGAGCTGTCGTCTGTGGGGATGAGGGTTGGCTCCTCGGTCGGGACGCTGGTCGGCTGGCTGATGGGGGTGCTGGTCGGCGTGGCGGCAGGACAAACGCAACTGATCAGGCCTATTAGAATGAGCCCAATGAGTAGCACGGGTAGATAGTCTTTCATTGGTCCACCTCCTTTTTTGGGTAACTGCTCACCGCAGAGCCGCAGAGGCCGCTGAGAAATCCCTTTTGGCCGCAGAAAAGCCGCTTGGTTCTCTACGGAAAACAGAAAAAACTCTGCGTTCGGGCGGTCTTTGCCCTTTCTGAACAAGGTTGACAATGTGCATCAAATCGTGTGTGCGCAACTTGTTGCGGCGGAAACCGCGACTACGGGCTTGGGTCCACCACGCGCCCGACGAACAGGATGGCGCCGGTCTCTATGTCGCGGATGAAAAAGATGAATGGGCGATTGACGGTGACCGTGACGGGGTCCATCGGCGCGCCCTTGAGCTGCATCTCCACTGCCGTTGCCGCTGCGGCCTCGGTGCCTGCCTCGTCCACGGTGATGAACGATTTATGCAGCACCTCTCCGATGTAAAGCTCGCGTGTGCCATCCATCCCCGAAAAGTCGGCGTCCATCGAAAACGCGATTGGCATACCCATCTCTGCCAGCGCCTCGACCAGGCTAAAGTCGGATTCGATCTCGAACTTGGGGTTGGTCAGCGCGACCTCTTGATAGGTCAAGTCGTTCACGATAACGTCCACGCGCCCGGCGTCCAGCGAGCTCTCGAATGCATCGAACGCACCTTCGTTGGGCAGTAGAATCACCATCGAAAGCTCCCCGCCGTCGTATGGCAGCTCCACGGCCTGGTACCCCTCGCCCTCCGCGTAGCCATAGGAGGCGGTGTGGTGCATCATCGGCACGGTGACTTGGCTGCCGTCGAGCAGGTGGAATGCGCCATCCTGTGTCTGGCTCTCATCGAAGGGTTCAGCCCACGCGGCGTTAAAGTAGATGGCGTTGGTCAGAACGAGGCGGGTCAGTTCGTCGATGACGCCCTGAGGGATCAGGTCCTTGATCCGATCCTCCGTCTGACTGCTGACCCAATCGTTGATGGCAACGCGGGATGCCTCCGGATCGCCCACGAAATCGACGAGCCGCATTCCAGCGCCATAGTTCAGGGCCAGGGTGTCGAGGTACTCGGGAAGAAACGCGTAATTCTCTTGTCCCCAGGTGGTGTTGGCGATGTTCAGCCGGAAGCCTCCGTCGTCCTTGCCCTCGGCGCCTTCACCTCGGCTGGCGAGTTCGAGGTCGAGCCAGTTGAAGACGGGGTGCAAGTGGTCTTGAGGCAGGGTATAGTGTAGGGTGTCGGCCATCTGCTGCTGGGTCTCGCCGCGGGCGCCGGCGTACGTCATCGCCAGGGCGAGAGAGATGCTGTGGGGAGAGTAGAAAAGGTTGCCCGTTTTCTCGTCCTTGAGGAAGTGGTACAGGTCGAAGGCGAAGGCGCTGTTGCCGCTGACCAACTCCGCCTGATCCGGCGCTGGTACATCGGGCGACTTGATGCGCTTTTTGTCCGACTGCGCGCTCAACCCCGGTGGCCTGCTGCCGCTTGGACAGATGCAGCCGGCCAGAATTATCAAGATGATCGCGATGAATATAATTTGTGAAATGCCCTTCATGTGATCTATCTCCTAGTATACTAAACATGCAGGAAGGGGCAGTTCGCGGTACACTGGAGGTGGGCCAGGTACCGACCACAAAGAGGCTTTAGCCTCGTGGTCACCACCGGAGTCAGAGTAGACTCGAGACCGCTCCTGTGGATCAGCCCCGTCCGAAAGACTGAGGCCTCGCGCTTCTCGGCTGGACACGGATAAAGGACGCTGTTTCCGCACCGTATCTGCCACTAGGCTGCGTCGCCGAAAGCGTGGAGGGAGACTGTCCTCTGACTCCTGGCCCAACTCATATCTCATTTTTGGAGGTGCAAAATGTATCGCGAACTGTTTCCCCTTCGCCAGGCCCTCAGCGCTGAACTGAAGGCCAACCTGTCCCCGGCTGTGCCGGGGATCGACTCGGAGCACCTGCTCCAGTCCTATCTCGACCGTCTGACGATGTACGTAGGTTGCGACGTGGCTGATCAAATCCTTACCTTCTTCGCCGTCGACGCCGCTGGTGAAGAACTGGGCCATCTGAGTGCTGCCAACGATCCGCAAGGTTTCGAGCAGGTCTGGGATTGGCTGGAAGACCTCCGCTCTCAACACGGTCTGCGCATCATCCTTCTCGCCATGGAGTCCACCGGCGTCTACTACTGGGCCTGTTGGGACTTTATGGCCCAGCGCCCCAATCTCGCCCGCGTGCTCTACAACCCCCGCACTACCGAGCACATGACCGAGGTCCTCTCCAAGAAGGTGCGCAACGAGTTGGTCGATGCCTACGCCTTGGCCGAACAGGTCCGTCTGGGTAGTACCCCAGAGGTCGTCCTATCTGAGGACGCCGACCTGCTGACCGCTCGATTCTGCTCCCGCGCCGCTCGCGACCTGGCTGGACAGATCAATCGCAAGAAGAATCAGTTGCGTGACCTGGTGCGGGCCTACAATCCAGCCATCAGGCAAGTTTTTCCAGGCTCTAAGTTCCACCACCAGGCCGTTTACGCCTTGCTCCAGCAGTATGTCTTCCCCGATGAGTGCGTTGACGCTGGCGTCAAGGCGATTACGGCCATCCTGGAAGCTCACTGTCGTGCTGCTTTCGACAGCCAGCACGCCGAACGACTTGTTGCCCTCTGCCGCGACACCCTCTCCCGTCCCATCGGGCGAGAGCAGATCCGTCAACGCGTTCACCACCTCATCGATGACATCACCACTTGCCAGAAACGCAAATCCTTCTTCAACAAGACAGGCTATCGGTTGATCGAGAATCGGCCAGAGACCTCTTTGCTCCGCGATGCTATCGGAGCTGGCCCCAGCAATACCTTGGCTCTGGTCAGTGAAGTCGGCGATGTCCAGCGTTTCAAGAGCGGTGAGCACTTGGCCAGCTTTCTTGGCCTCACCACCAGCAAACACATCTCTGGTACCACCGTCTTTGTCTCCAAACACATCACCAAACAGGGCTCGCCTAACGCCCGCTACGCTGCCGTCAACGTCGCTCTACACTTGAGCCAGCGTGTCCCAAAGTATCAGCAGATGTACGAGCGGATCAAGAACCGCAAACCGCCACGCAAAGGCCACTACATCGCTCTCGTCGCTGTCGCCCGCGACTTTGTCACCAACGTGCTCTATGATATGTGGTGCTACAAGCGCCCCTTCTTCCGGGAGGTCGAAGACTATCGCGCCTATCGTCGCAAGAACCCGCGTTCCGACGAAGAGTAACTCGCGCCTGCTGCAGACTGCCGAGCCCGTGGCCGTCGTCTAGTGTTGGTGGTCGGATAGGTCTGTTGTTCAGGTGCTAATTGAACAGTGTGTTCATCAGGGACTTCGAAAAGTGCCTTTCGAAGCACCCAGGGTACAATGCGTCTGTTTTCCAAGAAATCACATCATCCTGGTATCAAATTGGGTCTTGACAAAATATAGGACGTCTTTCCATCTTGTCGCTTTGGTATATTCTAGACGAATCCAGGACAGGAAAGGTTCCGGTTTTGAAAGAAGGAAAGCCGCTCATTGCTATCGATAGAGCGGCTTTGCGTCGTGGCGTCTCCACAGTGGGATACGCTTGGATCGTGGCAGGGCTATTCCGTTCTTCCTGCGGCTATCCAGATGAATACCTTCCCGTCTGGCTGTTCTCCTACCACGATCGTGGCCCCGATCTCGCCATCTTTTGAGAGCCAGGTAGTGACACACCCTTCGTCGGTGGGCATGAAGATGGCCTTGTCCCATCCCGCCTGAACCATCTTGTCCTCGTAAAAGCCGCAGACCTTGTCCTTGTCATCCCTGGTCTCGTAGAGCGCAACCTCGACGTCCTTGTATACACTTGTGTCTCCCGGTACCTGGGGTGGCATCGCTGATGTGACCTCGGTAGCGCCAGGGTACAGGGGGATGCCTTTGATTCCTTTGCCTGATGGAGGCTCGTC
>CAZWPV010000286.1:0-4378 GCA_964635485.1 uncultured Anaerolineales bacterium | reverse complement strand
ACCAGTGAGCACGCGCTGGGCCATGCGATAGTTGAGCAGCTCATCGTAGCGCAGGCCCGGCGGCACGTTGTCCAGGGCGATCAGGCGCAGGGCCGCCGCCGCCAGCAGGATCGCGACCATAGCCCCAAGCTCCCATCGCCGCAGGCCGCCAGTTTTATGCATCGTCACGCCTCTTGTCAAATGGGGGCACTTTCTGCAAGACCATGGCCTTAAGCTTGGCCAGTGCGTCTTGCGCGGCCTCGCGCTCCTCCGACGAGAGCGTCAGCGCGGCGAACTCGTCCTCGTCCAGCACCAGCATCTCTCCATCGGCGGCTACCCACAGGTCGAGTGCCAGGTCCTCGGCGGCCACCTCGTCATCACTGATGCGGGCCGGGCGGGTGATGTTGCAGTACCAACCCTGCAAACGCCCGTCGCTGGCGCAAATCTCGAAAATGTTGTACCATTGCCCCGCGTAGAAATACTCCGTCCAGCGGCTGCCGGTTTCAAAGACGACAAAGCCCAGGTCGAGGGGAGGCCGATCCCAGGTGGTGCGCAGCACGACGACGTCGTCCTCGCGCCGCAGCACCTCGCCGCGGTAGGCGATGACCTGGCGACCGGTGTGATCGAGTTTGCGCACCGTGACCTGTTCCATTGGCTCGATTCTACCAGGATTCAGGTACAGCCGCAAGAGACGCGAGAAACCGAGGAGCGCTCGACTAGATGGTACGCCCCAAGAGCATCACGGCATTTTTTCCCGCCTACAACGACGGCGGCACCATCCCCAGCATGGTGCTGACGGCGCTGATGACGCTGCGCCGGGTGACGGACGACTATGAGGTCGTCGTGGTCAACGACGGCAGCGCCGACTACACCGCCGAGGTGCTGGACGAGCTCGCCAGCCGCTATCCCGAGCTGCGCGTGATCCATCACCCCAAGAACCGGGGCTATGGCGGCGCGCTGCGCACCGGCTTTGGCGCTGCGACAAAGGAGTGGCTCTTTTACACCGACGGCGACGCCCAGTACGACCCCCGCGAGTTAAAGCTGTTGGTGGATGCGCTGGAAGAGGGCGTGGACGTGGTCAACGGCTACAAGATCACGCGCAGCGATCCCATCAGCCGGCGCATCATCGGGCGGCTGTACCACCACTTTGTCAAGCTGGCTTTCGGCTTCAAGCTGCGGGACGTAGACTGCGACTTTCGCCTCATCCGTCGCGCCATCTTTGACGAGATTGAGATGGAGAGCGACACGGGCACCATCTGTCTGGAGATGGTGAAAAAGTTCCAGGATGCGGGTTGCACCTTCGTCGAGGTGCCGGTGCACCACTTTCATCGTCAGTATGGCGTCTCCCAGTTCTTTAACTGGAGGCGCTTGTTCTGCACCGGATGGCAGCTCTTGGAACTGTGGTGGAAGCTGGTGGTGCGGAAAGAGCATCTCAAGAAATGACGCATGTGACGGGTGTACTGGATGATGTCCGGTGGGTCGAGTTGCCCTCCAACGTCGATGCACGGGGGGTGCTGACCTCCATCGAGGGTGGGCAGGACATCCCGTTCGAGATCAAGCGCGTCTTTTACATGCACCACGTCGCCACCGACCGGGGCGGGCACGCCCACACCGACACCGAGCAGGTCGTCACCGCCGCCGCCGGCAGCTTCAAGATGGATCTTTCCGACGGCGTCAATACCCAGACCTACGTCCTCAATGATCCCACGCGCGGCGTCTTTACGCCGCCGATGGTGTTCATCAGGCTGTACGATTTTTCCCCTGCCGCTGTGTGCCTGGTGCTGGCCAGCACGCACTATGACATCGCCAAGTCGATCCGCTCGTGGGAGGCGTATCTGGAGGCGATAGGGGCCTGATGGATACACCCTGGCAGCAAACCTCGAAAGAAGCGAGTTTCCTGCGCTCTGCGCTGACGACCGAGGGCAGGTTCGGGACGCTCGACGAGTTCCTGGATTGGTTCCGCGCGCGCCGCACGGCCAACCGGTTCGTGGTAGAACAGATTCCTTTCGCCGAGATGGACCAGTGGCACTTTGTCCAAGCTCCCCATCGACTCGTCCACCGCTCCGGCAAGTTCTTTACCGTCGAGGGCGCGCGCGTGCGCACCAACTACGGCCCTGTGCCGGAGTGGGATCAGCCCATCATCGACCAGCCCGAGATCGGTATCCTGGGCATCATTACCAAGGTGTTCGACGGCGTGCGCCATTTCCTCATGCAGGCCAAGATGGAGCCGGGCAACGTCAACACCCTGCAGCTCTCGCCCACGGTGCAGGCGACCAAGAGCAACTATATGCAGGTACACCAGGGCAGGCTGCCGCTTTACCTCGACTACTTCATCGACCGCGGCAAGGGCAAAATCCTGGTCGATCAGCTCCAGTCGGAGCAGGGCGCGCGCTTCTTGCGCAAGCGCAACCGCAACATGATCGTCGAGGTCGCGGGCGAGGTCCCAATGCACGACGAGTTCTGCTGGCTCACCCTGGGCCAGATCAAGCGCTTGCTCACCATCGATAACCTGGTCAACATGGACGCCCGCACCGTGCTCTCCTGCATCCCCTTCGCCAACGTCGATTGGAAGCACTATTACGCCGCGTATCCGCAGGATAACGCGGATCATTTCGACGTCTTTGATTACCGGCTGACCGGTTTTGCCAGGGACCTGTTCCTTTCGACGCTCGACCGCAAGCCCGTCCGCCACACGCTGGACGAGATCATCAGTTGGTTCACCGAGCTCAAGACGCGCTACGAGGTCGAGGTGACGCGCATCCCGCTGGACGAGGTGCGGCGCTGGGTGCACACCGACTATGAGATCCGCCACGAGACGGGGCGGTACTTTTCCGTCATCGCCGTGGCGGTGGAGGCCGGCAACCGAGAGGTGGCTCGCTGGACGCAGCCGCTGCTCAAGCACACCGACTATGGCGTCGTGGGTTTCCTGACGCAAAAATTCGGCGGCACGCTCCATTTCCTTGTCCGCGCCAGCCTGGAACCGGGCAACCTCGACGTCATCGATATGGGGCCGACGGTGGCCTGCTCTAACGCGGCGGAGCGCGCGAAACAGCCCGACCCGCCACTTTTCCTGGATCTGTTCCTCAACGCGCCGCCCGAGCGGGTGCGCTACGCGGCCACCCAGTCGGAGGAGGGTGGGCGCTTCTATCACTTTCAGAACCGCTACATGATCCTCGAACTGGAGCCGGACGCGCAGCTCGACGTGCCGGAGCACTTTATCTGGATGACGCTGGGACAGATCATCGACTTTACCAAGTACAGCTACTTTAACATCGAGGCGCGGAACCTGCTGGCCTGCTTGAATCTGTTGGGAGATTGACGTGAAACTACTCCTCATCGGTTATTCCAAGATAGCTCAGAAACGGGTGCTGCCGGCGCTGGCCCAGGTGGGTATCCGTGCAGCGGACGTGGCCTCGCGCAGCCGCGCGGTAGAGGTGACGCTGCCGGAGGGGATCGCGGGCCGAGTGTTCGATGACTACACCACCGCCCTGGATACAAGCGACGCCGACCTGGTCTACGTCTCTACCATCAACAGCACCCACGCCGAGTGGGCGGAGCGGGCGCTGCGATGCGGGTACCACGTCGTCGTCGACAAGCCTGCCTGCACCAGCCTGGAGGATACGCAGCGGCTGCTTGACCTGGCCCGGCGATGGGATCTGTGCCTGGCCGAAGCGACCGTCTATGGTTACCACCCGCAGATCGAGGTCGCCCGGCAGGCGTTCGCCGAGGTGGGGAGCGAACCCACGCGCCTCGTCGCCACGTTCTCCTTCCCGCCTCTCCCCCCTGATAACTTTCGCCACCAGGCCGCTGCGGACGGCGGGGCGCTGTGGGACCTGGGGCCTTACGCCGTCACGCCGGGCCGCCTCTTTTTCGGCGCGGAGCCGGAGGAGGTCTTTTGCCGCATCACCGAGCATGGCGATGAGGTGGAGACGAGCTTTAGCCTGCTGATGACCTATGGCGACGGGCGCTCGATGGTGGGCCACTTTGGTTTCAACACCGGCTACCGCAACCGGTTGGACGTGCTGGGGCCGGGCGTCACCGTGACCATCGACCGGGTCTTTACCACGCCACCGACGTTGGCCAACGAGGTGCTCGTCAACCAGCACGATCAGCCCAAGGCCGTCACCGTGCCCCCGGCTGATCAGTTTGCCCTGTTCCTCCGTGCCGTCGTCGAGGCCATCGAAACCGGGCGGCACGGCCCGCTGGCGGAGGATATGCTTTCGGACGCACGCATATTACACCGGCTGCGGGAAGCGGCGGCAATGAACAACGTATCATCTCAGTAAACTGAAGGCGGGGGTGTGCGGGCGGCGGCGACCCCCCCCCACCCCCCACAATAAAGGCGTTTTTGGTTCCGCCCAGAACAAAGGGGGGAGGGCCAAAGCCAACAGGGGGTGGG
>CAZWPV010000285.1:0-4402 GCA_964635485.1 uncultured Anaerolineales bacterium | reverse complement strand
CTTGACCAGAAGCAGGGGGTGAATCGATGGTAACAGATGCACCTGGCATCAGGGTGGTCATTGCCAACACTGCGACGAGCACCAGGCTGGACGATATTCTACGTGTGGACATTTCTCGCTCCTTCTTCGCATACTCTATTTTGGAGGAAAGTATACTACAGTGACAAAGGAAAGCAAGGGCTGACCAAAACCAACCCAGACACCCTAGCACAAATGTGCTAGAATGTGACCAGGAGGGCCACAATGCGACTCCTGGTAACCGGCAAGACCCGCAGCGGTAAATCCACCGCGCTCCACCGTATCCTCTCCCACGCCCTGCGCCAGAAATGGGCGGGCGTGCTGTTTGAGAGTTCGAGTTCAACCTTGCGAGGGTTGTGAAACGCCTTGGGATTGGCGTGATCTTGGTAGGCGGAAATGCCCTGATCTCAAGTCTATCTCGAAACCCTCGCAAGGTTTCCTGCTGACAAAAAAGGGCGCGCAAGCTGCGCGCCCTTTTCGTCGTGGGCAACGAACTCGGCCTACGGAGTGCTTATGACGATGGCCAAGATCGTCGCTACCAGCGCGACTGCCGCGCCGGCAACGATAAAGACGATTTCCGCACGTTCCATCTGGCGGCGGAAGCGGCTGGTGGTCCATAGAAAGAGTCCTACGGCTATTCCAGCACCGAACAACACGCCTGCTGTGTAGGTAAAGGCCGTGCCCATCAGGATTGGCAGGTTGACTTTGATGATCAGCTGTCCAAGGAGGTCTTCGGAGAATCGGCTTCCCAGGAAGGCGTATATGCTCCCGACCACCAGCCCGACCAGGGCCATGATGCCTCCCTGGAAACGCCTGCGCTCTCTCTCCAGCCACATTGTGATGGCGCCCAGGACGACCATCGCCAGGGCGAACGTGAGGACGACGACGGAGATGAACTTGACGGCCCCTAATTGCCAGTCCATGTCATTGATTTCTCTAGAAGAGCTTTAATTGCTCCGCTTGAGCAGGGATCTCGATCTCGGCCATTTGATCTGCCTGCATGAGCAGTTTGGGAATGCGCTGCATATCCTCCTCGATGACGCGGCGCAGGCTGGGTTGATGCAGCGCCGCCGCAGGGTGGTACATCGGGTAATAGACGATGCCGCCAATCTTGCGCGGTTGGCCGTGGATGCGAGAGATGCGTGCTTTTGGAAACGCTCGCGCCATCGAGAAGCGCCCCAGCGTCACAACTATCTTGGGTTGGATCAACTCGATTTGCCGGTCAAGGAACGGCTTGCAGGCTTCGATCTCGTCGGGTAGCGGATCGCGGTTGCCGGGCGGGCGGCACTTGATGACGTTGGCGATGTAGACGTCCTTACGCGTCAGGCCGATGCTCTCCACCAGTTCCTCCAGGAACTTGCCTGCCGCGCCCACGAACGGGCGTCCTTGCTGGTCTTCGTGAAAACCCGGTGCCTCGCCGATGAACATGAGGTCGGCGTTCTCCGGTCCCTCACCGGGTACTGCCTTCGTTCGCCCTCTGTGCAAAAGGCACTTGGTACATCGAGTGATCTCTGCTGCCAATGCCTGCAATTCTGTCACGTTTTTCCTCCTGTGTTGGTGCTGGTTCCGAGGAATTGGTCGCGAAATGGTTACTGCTGTGGTTTGCCGCATTCTGGGCAGAATTTCGAGTTGGTCGGGATCTTTTTTCCGCACTCGACGCAGAATTTTTCCGTCGCTAACGGTGCGCCACACTCGGCGCAGAACTTGCCGCTGCCGACCGGTGCGCCGCACTTGGGGCAGGTCGCTTTGATCACCTCGTCGAACGTCTCTGCCGTCACGCGTTCGCTCGCCGCGGCGTGGGCCACCTGCCGTGCCTCTTCAATGGTTGCATCGACCTGGATCGCTGCCATCTCCGCGGCCAGGTCGGGGGTGCACTCTTTGCACATCCCGCGTGCTTCGTTCCAGCAGCCTTCTGCGCACACCCACTGACTGCAGCGTGGGCACTGCCGGAAGTTTGGCTTGGCCTGTTTGACCGCTTCGGCAAATGCGTGGTCGTGGGCCTTTTCCCATGCAGCGGAATGAACGCGGTCGCCTACGTCGGCTACTGTACCAAGCACGCCGCCTAGCAGGCCGCTGGCTACGTCTAGGGCCTCGCTGGCCAGTCCCGTTGCCGAGGTTTTAAATGGGGTGCGAAAGCCTGACCCGCACCGGTCGCAGAAGAACTCGAACTGAAATCCACGCTCGGTGCTCTCATCTTTATAGTTGCGCACAAATTGTATAAGATCCATCGTGCCTCCTTTTTGTTGCGACTTTGATTATAGCTTACCCCCACCGATTTGTCCAACGTGTGTGTTCATGCTGTGGCTTACGGACAAGTGCTGATGAAGCCGCGACTCCAGCACTTGACGCAGCTCTGCCAGTCGCGCGCGGTAGGCGTCCCGGTCTATCTCGACGGCCATTAGCCAGGCGTCCTCGCCGTCCCGATAGTATCCTCCGTGGACTCCTGTGAACCGGAAGCCATACTTGCGGTACAGGCGCTGCGCTGCTTGGTTGGAGGGACGTACTTCTAGGGTCACCGTGCCGAATCCCATCTTTATCGACTGCTCTAGCGCCGTCAGCAGCAGGAGCTCACCCAGGCCGTTGCCGCGCCAGACGGGGTGGACGGCGATGGTGCTGATGTGTGTCCCTGAGTTGCGGAGCCTGAGGCCCATGTAGCCGATCACCTGGTTTTCCTGTTTCCCCAGGCTGGTCACGCTGTGCAGCAAACGGCGCCACCTTTGGTCGGGGACGGGATCGGTGTGTGTTTTTGGTCTCAACAGGACGTAGTAGAAGGAGGTGTTGCGGTGCTTTAACTCGTACGCATAAGATGACGCCGCCCAGGGCGAGGGGAAGGAGAGCCGGTCGATGGCGACCACCGTTGGGATGTCGCTCGATTCCATCGGGCGGATGATATAGGGCAGGGATTCTTGTGTCATGTGGGATGCTGAAGATAGATGGGCGTCAGTGTGGCGGGATCGTCGGTCTTGCCCAGGTTTAGCCGCCGCCAGGCTTCCTCTGCCAAAAAGCCCGCGCGTCGTAGCCGCGCTGCCGCCGGCAGGAATGTGACCAGATCGTCGAGATTCGCCAGGGCCTCGGTCCCTGCCGGATCGATCTCGCCGCAGAACAGGGTGGGTGAGGCGACCTCGTCCGTCAGCTTCTGCCAGGTGGTGAGGCGTGGTTCTTCGCGGGGGTGCCACCTTCCATCTCGCCAGCGGTAGGTGGCGGCGCAGACGCGCCCGCGTCCGGCTTGTAGCACGGTGCAGAGCGTGTGGCGGCTCCTCCCCTGGGCTGCCGCGATTACGTCCAGCGTGGGTATGCCGACCAGGGGCAACCCTCTGGCCAGCGACAGTCCTTTCGCTACCGCCATCCCCACCCGCAGCCCGGTGAAGGAACCCGGTCCCCGGGCCACCGCCACGCCACTGAGGTGCTTGACTCCGAGCCCTAGTTGCTCCAAAGCGGCCACCAGGCGGGGTAGTAGCTCGACCGTGTGGTTGCGCTGAGACTCCCACGTGTGCTCAACTCGCACCTGGAACCCATCGTGCAGCGCCAGGCTGGCATAGTCAGTTGAAGTGTCGATAGCGACTAGCATGGGCTATGCTCCAAAGGCGACGTGGCGGAACTCTTGTAGCAGGGCCGTGTGGCGTTTCCCCTGCGCCGTAAAGTACATGGCCCGTCGCATCGGATCGGCGAATTCCAGCCGAACCCACAGGTGCTCCTCGGGCATCAAGGAGCGCGACCGCTCCGCCCATTCGATGACGTAGATGGCGTGCTTGTCCCCCAGGAACTCGTCTACCCCCAAGGTCAGCGCCTCCTCCGCGTCAGAGATACGGTAGAGGTCCACGTGATAGAGCGTCACAGCGTCGCCGGGGCGGGCGTACTCGCGCACGAGGACGAAGGAGGGACTGGTGAGCGTCTGGCTCACGCCCCATCCCCGGCCGATGCCCTGTGCCAGGCAGGTCTTGCCCGAGCCCAACGATCCCTCAAGGCCGATCACGTCCCCGCCCTTCAGCAGCGCGCCCAGGCGTGCGCCCAATCGCCGGGTCTGCTCGGGACTGCGGCTGACAAATTCCAGCGTGTGCTCGTCGAGAATTGGGGCCATCGAAGGTGATTATACAACCGTTGCCCGGCCTCGACAAGGCGGGGCGCGCGTTCTTGCTCTCTGGGCGGAATGGGGCTATACTTGCATCGTGGGAGCCGGATGGAGGCTCGTGTGGCGGCTTGGCTCAGTACATTTCTGCTTAGGAGGTGACCGATGAACGAGAGAGATCAATTGCTTCTCGAACAGTGGAAGATGGCGTCGCAGTTACATCAACATACGGACAACATGGCTTGGCAGAGGGCCAGCTATTTCGTAGCGGCGAACGGCGTCCTGCTCGGTGTTTTTGGTTCCATTGCGAGCATTACC
>CAZWPV010000284.1:0-4422 GCA_964635485.1 uncultured Anaerolineales bacterium | reverse complement strand
GCGGAGAGCCGCCGGGGTCCATCAACACGCCCAAGATGATGGGCGAGTTCGTGGGACAGGTCGTGGCGGTAAAGGGCAAATCCTTCACACTGGATGCCGACATCGAGCTTCACAGCGGCGATGGCATCTGCTTCTTCGACGCGGAGCGGGAGCTACAGGGCACCGTGGTCAACGCCTCTCACGCACGCACCATCACGCCGCAAGAGATCGCGGGCATCCGGCGCGGCACGCGCGTCCACCGCAACCACGACCATGCCTTCCTCAAGCAATTGAAACCGGGCTGCGCCGAGCGCAAGATCGCAGTGCGGCTAAAGCTGGAGGAGACACCTGACTCCTTCACTCTCACAGCCAGCGACAAGGGCGGCAACGTCGTCACAGTGGAGATGACGGACGAAAAGGCACTGGCGAAAAAACCGGAGCAAGCCCTATCCACCATCGAGAGGCAACTGCGCAAGACAGGCGATACCGAGTTTGCCTGCGCAGAAGTAGAGATCACCTGGGAGCAAGTCTACTTTGTGCCGGTGTCGATGCTGAACGCGCTGCGACGCGACGCGCTGGAAAAGCTGTCGGCGGTGCGGACACAGAACCGTCCCGTGCTCCGCCGGACGATTCGCAAGAATGCCTTCCCCTACCCTGAGAAGACGCTCTCCTACCTGGGCAACGCCCTCAACCAGAAAGCCGTCGCCTTCTACCGGAGGCACGGCGTGGAAGAGATCGCCCCCGCCGCCGAATCGGGGCTGGACATGCGCGGTGAGCGCGTCATGCGCACCAGATACTGCATCAAGCACCAACTGGGCCTGTGCCCCCGGGAAAACGACGCGCCGCCACTCAAAGAGCCTCTATACCTGGTCGACGAAGAGGGGCATGAATACAGGCTGCGCTTTGACTGCGCAGCCTGCGAGATGGAAGTCTACTTCTAGACAAAGTTAAGAAACCGGGTTTTTGAGAAAAACCCGGTTTCTCCTATCGCCGCAGGAAGCGGCTCACCACCGTCGCCTCGCTGTGCAGCACCAGCCGGTCGCCCAGCTCCAGCTCGTCATAGGGCTTGTCCCAATCCTCGCGGGTGGGATGCGGAAAGAGGTTGATCTCCTCCCCCTTGCGGGCGTGGCGCTGCTCGATGCAAGCCTGCCCCACCAGGAACCCCTCGGTGTCCATCGAACACGAGGTCACCTGGCCGATGACGCGCCCGTGGTTATCCACCACCACGTCCTCCAGCTTGGGGACGCGCACGCCCTTCCTGGCGATGCGGAAACGCGCCACCGCCATCTTGCGCTCCTGGGCGTGGGCGACGTAGGCTCGCCGCCCGACGAAGAATGGCTTGTGCAGCTTGACGTACGAGGCGAACCCCGCGTCGTCGGGGCGCAGATCAAGCGGCCCCGCCAGTTCGTGACCATAGAGCGGCAGCCCGGCCTCAACGCGCAGGCTGTCGCGCGCGCCCAACCCAATGGGCTGCAAGCCCAGAATCGCGCCGACCTGCAGCAACTGCTCCCACAGATCGACTGCCGCATCGGGATGAATAAAAATCTCGAACCCCAGCGGCTCGCCGGTGTAGCCGGTGCGGGCGATGATCAGGTCGAACGCACCGCCGGGAGCCCGGTCCGAGGGAATACGGGCCTCCATCACCTCGGCGTGCACCAGCGTCACCAGACGCGCCCGTATCTCTGGGACGGCGGACGGGGCCGTGTCGAGGAAAGCCAGCAACACATCCAAGGAACGCGGCCCTTGTAAGGCCAGGTCGGCAAGCTCGTCCCTCGGATCGCCCGAATCGTGCAGGTTGCGCAGTTCCGCCTGGAAGCTGGCGCGCACCCAGGGCCGCTCGTCGTCGACCCGCACCCGCCGCTCGTTCACCGCCTGGAGCCAGGCCAAGTCCTTATGATCGTTGGCGGCGTTGACCACCATCAGGTAGCGTTCGGCGGCCAGCATGTAGACCATCACGTCGTCGATGACGCGGCCATCGGGAGACAGCAGATAGGAGTACTGAGTCTCGCCAGGATGGAGCCGGCTGACGTCGTTGGTGGTCACCAAGTTGAGGAAATAAACCGCGTGCGGTCCTCGCGCCTCCAGAATGCCCATGTGAGAGACGTCAAAGAGACCGGCCGCCTCCCGGACGGCCTGATGCTCGTCGCCGATGGAGGTGTACCACAGCGGCATCTCCCACCCGGCGAAGGGCGCCATCTTGGCCTTGTGCTGCATGTGCCAGTCGTAGAGCGGCGTGCGGCGCAGTGGCCGCTCCTCCGGCTCCTGCCACTGGAACGGGGGCAGCGGTTCACCACGGGGATCGTCGTAGCCGGAAGCCGAGAGGCCGACAAAGTACGGCTTGCACGAGACCGGTGGCGTAAACGCTTCACCGGGAATCACCTGCTCGGCCGCCCCCACGTCGCGCACGACGACGGGTCCCGGAAGCTTGGCCCACACGTCGGCATCGTCAAAGAGGACGTAGCCATCCGAAAGATCGCCCAGCCAGGCCACGACCCGCCGCGCCTGCTCGACCGGCACCACCAGCCGGTAGCAGTCGTGACCAGCGCCGCATCGCTGTAACACGCCGGGACTCATCACCCGCCCGTCGCGCTCCAGCAGCGTCACCGCCCGCCCCTCCTCCGGCGCAAGGTCAGAGACATCTACCGGCGTAATCTGCTCGACAAAGGCGGCAGCTTGCAGTCCCCGGATCTCGATTGACCTGTATTGCCCCTCGTCCGGATCCGGTGCCTGCGCCGGATAGTGAGCGGGGCAACTACGACGCGGCGGCTCGGCATCGACCGCGGCCTGCTCAGCCAGAACGGCGACCTCCAGGCGCAACTCCTCCAGTAGGTCAAAGTCGATCTTGCCGCGATAGAGCGGCCCCCTCAGCCCCGCGTACGTGAACGGCTCGACGGCCTTGAGCGCGCGGGAGATGATATCAGCGATGTGCGCCATCTCCGGCTCGCGCAGACCGCGCTGCGTGACCCAGGGTGTGCCCAGGCGGACGCCGCTGGGGTAAAAGGCCGACTCGTCGCCGGGGATCTTTTGCTTGTTGCCCACGATGCCGATCAGCTCGAGGATCGACGCCGCGGTGTGGCCCATCAGCGGCGTGCCATCGCGCCCCTTGACCGTCTTGCAATCGATGAGCAGCAAGTGTGTGTCGGTCCCGCCGCAGGCCAGACGCAGGCCGCGCGCGCTCAGCGCGTCGGCCAGCGCCGCCGCGTTGGCCACGATCTGGTGCTGCAGGCAGCGGAACCGCTCCGTCTGCGCCAGCTTGAAGGCGACCGCCATCGCCGCGAACTTGTTCACGTGCGGACCGCCCTGGAGGCCAGGGAAGACGGCGCGGTCGAACTTGCGCGCCAGGCAGGAATCGGTGGTCAGGATGCACGCCCCGCGCGGGCCGCAGAGCGTCTTGTGGGTCGTGAACGTCACCACGTGCGCGTGCCCCAGTGGACTGGCGTGCGCCCCGGCGACGACCATCCCCGCCGTGTGGGCGATGTCTGCCATCAGATAGGCCCCCACCCGGTCGGCGATCTGGCGGAACCTGGCCCAATCGGGTTGCTGCGGATAGGATGTATAACCGGCGATGATCAGCTTGGGCCGATGCTCCAGCGCCAGCGCCTCGACGGCGTCGTAATCCAGTAACTCCGTCCGCCTGTCCACCTCGTAGGGCACGACGTTGTAGAACCTGCCCGACACGTTGATTGGGTCGCCGTGGGTCAGGTGACCGCCATGGGCCAATGCCATCGCCATAAACGTATCGCCGGGATCCAAAAGCGCCTGCATCACGGCGGTGTTAGCAGGCGCTCCAGAGAGAGGCTGTACGTTGACACAGATTTGATCCGCCGAGATCGCATCGGTGGCAAAGGCCTCGGCACAGCGCCGGCGGGCCAGGGATTCGACGATGTTGGCATACTCCACGCCTTGGTAGTAGCGCCGGTCGCCATAGCGCCGGTGGTACGCCAGATAGCTTTCGTGATCCAGGATCTCGTCCTCGGTCAGCCAACAGCTTTCGGGGTTGGGGTACCCCTCGGCGTAGACGTTGGTGAACACGGAGCCGAGCGCCTCCCGCACTGCCCAGGGCACGCTGCTCTCCGAGGGAATCATGATCAGTTTGCGGGTCTGGCGTTCCTTCTCCAACTCGACCAGATGAGTGACGTCGGGATCGAGCTCGTCCAGGTCACCGCGAAACAAATAGTCGTCACGGGAAGACATACGGCCTCCAAAGTGGCTTCGATTCCAATCCCGTGCATTGTACTCTCCTGTGTCGTTCATGTCAAGGCGTTGACAATTTGCGCGAATTGGTGTACAATGCACACTAAGTAAAATAGAATATCCGCTATAGGATGTCGGGGAGAGCGCGTGAATTCTATGAATTCCCGTCCGCGTGAATTCTGCGAATTCCCGTCACCGAAGGGGCAAGGCAGCGCGATGAACTGGTCGCTCTGGCGAAACTCTCAGGTA
>CAZWPV010000283.1:0-4439 GCA_964635485.1 uncultured Anaerolineales bacterium | reverse complement strand
GTCCAAATTGTACTACAAACGAGGTTGTTGGCACAGTTTCCAAACGGATGAGGGTTTTTGCCGAGGACAACCTCATACTTGTTTTGCAAGCGTTCACAACACTATTCACAAAATCACTTGACAAAGGACCCTTTAGCATGGTAAAATGTCATGCAAACGTTCACATAACGTTATTTAATGCGCACTTAGCCACACAAATTGCCTTTTTGTGAGCGTTTTCATATCACATTTTCGCCTAGGAATGCTCCAGTATTTGCTCAAACAGGGATGCGAAAGCAAGCGTTTGCATTCTCTGAAGAGGCTTTTGTGAAAAGTTCGAGTCATGTAACCATCGTTGACGTCGCCCGCGAAGCTGGCGTCTCATACACCACGGTTTCTCGGGTGCTCAACAACAAAGAAAGTGTCAGGCCAGAGACACGCGAGCGCGTTCTGATGGCAATGACGCGCCTGGGTTATGTGGTGGACCAAAGAGCACGAAGCCTGGCGGGCGGGCGCTCTCAAGTCATTGGACTGCTCGTGCACGATGTAGGCACCGCCTACATCGGTGAGATCATACGCGGCATCGACGCAGAACTGGCCTCTGCCCAGTACGACCTCCTGCTTTACACCACTCACCGTCGCAAGATAAAAGAAGCGACTCACGTGGTCACGCTCACCCGGGGCATGGCAGATGGGTTGCTCCTCGTCCTACCCCGCGACCCAGGGGCCTATTTGGAGACACTGCGCCAGCACCGCTTCCCCCACGTCCTGATCGATCACCGGGGTGGAGACGAGGAAGCCCCGGCGGTCGCAGCCGCAAATTGGCAAGGTGCATACAAGGCCACGGAGTACCTAATGGAACTGGGGCATCGACGCATTGGGTTCATCACCGGTGCGATGGACCAGATATGTGCCCACGATCGTTTGGCGGGGTATGAAACGGCACTGGCCGACCATGGGATCGCCTTCAACCCAGAACTAGTGTGCGAGGGAGACTTCTTCCAGCCCCTGGGCTATGCCGGGGCCAGCACCCTGCTAGAGCTAGCCCAACTCCCTACCGCCATCTTCGCCTCCAACGACATATCGGCTTTTGGCGTGATGGAGGCTGTACGCGAGCACGGCCTGCGCATCCCCGATGATGTATCCGTCTTGGGATTTGATGACATTCCACAGGCCGCTCACGTCCACCCCCCCCTAACCACGGTGCGCCAGCCGTTGGAGGAGATGGGCCGCAAGGCAACGCGCATGCTGCTCGAATACATCCAAGATCCACTGCGCCCTCTCAAGCGCGTGGAACTGCCAACCAAACTCGTGCTGCGGCAATCGTGTTGCCCGAGAAATCAAGCAAAAGGTGACCTATAAGACGTTTTTGGGATGGTTCCCTTGTCTGTGATGACCGTACGAGTTATTTGCGGAATGTTCCAGGCCTCTTTGGGTGCTCCAATGCTCACCGATCCCCCCATATATGGGCATTTTGCTTCCGGAAGCCCATTTTTGCCGATATCTGGGGGGGACTGCCAAGTGCCTGTGAGCAAATTCGTGGTTCAGCATCCGCAAATATCTCCAGAGTATCACATCTCAGGGAACCATCCCACGTTTTTGCAAACCAGACAGAACGAATTACAGCCTTGTTTCATTTCCGCGTGCAGAATGATATTATCGGAGATTATATGAATTTCAATCATACCCCCATATACAAGGACAGTACAGCCCCCATCAAAGATCGGGTGGACGATCTGGTTTCTCAAATGACGCTGGAGGAAAAGGTCTCCCAGATGGTGCACGACGCCCCCGCCATCGAACGGCTGGGAGTGCCTGCGTACAACTGGTGGAACGAATGTCTGCACGGCGTAGGCCGAGCGGGCATCGCCACCGTCTTTCCCCAGGCAATCGGCCTGGCCGCCACTTGGAACGTTGATCTGATCCATCAAGTCGCCACCGCGACATCGGACGAGGCGCGGGCCAAACATCACGACGCACTCCGCAAGGGCATTCACAAGCAATACTTTGGCCTGACCTTTTGGTCGCCCAACATCAATATCTTTCGCGACCCTCGCTGGGGACGCGGCCAAGAAACATACGGCGAATGCCCCTACCTCACCGCCAGAATCGGTGTGGCTTTCGTGAAGGGTCTGCAGGGGAAAAGCGCGAAATATCTCAAGCTAGTAGCGACCCCAAAACACTATGCCGTCCACAGCGGACCGGAACCCGATCGACACACTTTCGATGCCATAGTCGACGAGCGCGACCTGCGCGAGACCTATCTTCCACACTTTGAGGCTTGTGTAAAAGAAGCTGGGGCATACTCGATAATGGGGGCCTACAATCGCACCAATGGCGAGGCCTGCTGTGCAAGTCCGACACTGTTGAAAAAGATTCTACGTGAGGAGTGGGGATTCGACGGGTACGTAGTTTCCGACTGCGAAGCCATTTACGACATTTTCGCCCACCACAAAATCGTGGACACCCCAGAAGAAGCAGCGGCCTTGGCAGTCAAGAACGGCTGCGAACTCAACTGCGGCGAGGTCTATCCGGCCCTGCTGGATGCCGTAGCACAAGGCTTGATCTCAGAAGACACCATCGACCGAGCGCTCAAGCGCCTCTTTACCGCTCGCTTCCGCCTGGGAATGTTTGACCCGCCCGAAAAGGTGCCCTACGCCCAGATTCCCTACGATGTCGTCGACTCGCCAAAGCACAGCGAGATGGCACTGCAGGCAGCACGGGAGTCTATCGTGCTGCTCAAGAATGAAGATAGCCTCCTGCCTCTGCGGAAGGATATTGGATCAATCGCCGTCATCGGCCCCAATGCCGACAACGACGAGGTGCTGTTGGGTAACTACAGTGGCACGCCCTCCCAGCCCGTGACGCTATTGGAGGGCATTCGCAAGGCCGTTTCACCCGAAACCAAAGTCACCTATGCACAGGGTTGCACCCTGACACAAGGGTTGCCCATCCTTGATGTAGTGCCTCAAGATTGCCTGCATCCGACCAATGGCAGCGCTGGGAAAGGTGGTCTGTCCGCTACCTACTATCCCAACCCACAGTTCAAAGGCGAGCCTGCCTTGGTTCGGATCGATCCACGCGTCGACTTTGTCTGGAAAGCGACCACGCCGGTGACCGGTCAAGTTGCCGATCTATTTTCCGTTCGTTGGACGGGAACGCTTGTCCCGCCAGAGACCGGAACGTATCATCTCGGTGTCAAAGGATGCAGCGGCTACAAGCTGTATCTGGACGACAAGGCAGTCGTCGAGCTAAAGACTTGGTACAGTCCAATCACCCGGGTCACAGAGATCGAGTTGGAAGCCGGCCGTGCCTACGATCTTCGACTGGAGCTCACATTCCACAAAGTTGACCATGATCCAGTCGCGCAACTCCTATGGTCACTTCCAGGCACCAACCCGTTACCGGAGGCAATTGAAGCAGCCGATAAGGCCGATGTCGTGGTGCTCGCATTGGGCCTCTCACCCGCAGTAGAGGGAGAGGAGATGCCCATTGACGTGTCAGGATTCAAAGGAGGAGACCGCGTCGACATCGGCCTGCCTGGCCCACAAGGGGAACTGCTCAAGCAAGTCCATGCACTGGGCAAGCCAATCGTGTTGGTATTACTGAACGGCAGCGCCCTGGCCGTGAACTGGGCAGCAGAGAACATCCCGGCCATCGTCGAGGCATGGTATCCCGGCCAGGCGGGCGGAGACGCCATCGCAGACGTCCTGTTCGGTAACTACAACCCCGCCGGACGGCTGCCCGTCACGTTCTACAAATCTCTGGAGGACTTGCCCCCCTTTGAGGACTACCGGATGGAAGGCCGTACCTATCGCTATTTTCGAGGTGAACCCCTTTACTCATTTGGCTATGGCCTGAGTTATACGGCGTTCGCCTACAGTAACCTGCAGTTGAGCGCCAAATCCATTGCCCGCGACAAAACGATCACCATCAGTGCCAACGTGCAGAACACAGGCGACCGCGCAGGTGATGAGGTAGTACAGCTTTACATCAGTAATCTGACTGCATCAGTGCCGACGCCAATCCGGCAACTGATCAGTTTCGAGCGCGTCCACTTGGAACCCGGTGAGACGAAAACAGTTGCGTTTACCTTGACGCCCCGCCAACTCGCCGTGATCGACGATGAAGGACAAC
This sequence comes from uncultured Anaerolineales bacterium, assembly GCA_964635485.1. GTDB lineage: Bacteria > Chloroflexota > Anaerolineae > B4-G1 > B4-G1 > JAFGED01. The sequence continues at coordinate 323 of CAZWPV010000283.1, read as the reverse complement.
GGGTTGTCGAACCAGGCGAGTTTCGGATCGCAGTCGGCGGACGTCAGCCTGCCGCAGATCTTGCCGTCGGAAGCGAGGTCTTGATCGCCACTTTTGAAGTCGTGGCATAGCCGATTTGTTCAAAACGACAATCTACCCTTCTCGCTAACACAGGAGTTATTGACAAATGCTCGAAACTGCTGTAAAATGCCGGCAACGATACCGGAATCAATACCGAAGTCCGCAAGGCATGTGCCCTCCATGGGTCAAAAACCTTCTATCACCATCCAAGATGTGGCCAAAGCCGCCGGAGTCTCTGTCTCCACCGTGTCGCGCGTCCTGAA
>CAZWPV010000282.1:0-4458 GCA_964635485.1 uncultured Anaerolineales bacterium | reverse complement strand
CACCCGAGGTCGGGGCGGCCGGACTTGAACCGGCGACCTCCGCGTCCCAAACGCGGCGCGCTAGCCGTCTGCGCTACGCCCCGTGATGCCCAACGCGCGCCTAGTATACCGCTGTTGCCCTCTTCCGTCAAGGTTTTGAGGCGCTACGGATCGGGCGATTGCATTTAGCCCGTGCAAAATGCAATCCATTCCGCAGGGAGAGAGAAAAGGGGAGTGCGCGGGCGCGAAGCGCCCGCACACCCCCGCTCTTTTTTGCAGAGGGCGGTTGCAATTACCCTGGCGCTACGGTCCCCAGGAGAGTCGCTGCGATGACCAGTTCGGCATTTCAGGGCCGAGCTCGAGGATGATGTGTGGGTCTTCTCCGCTCGACTCCATCAGGTATAGGCCCCACTCCCCGCTGCGGTTGGAGATGAAGGCCACCTTGGAGCCATCTGGCGACCAGACGGGGAGGCCGTCGGAGGCTGGGTCGTCGGTGAGCTGCACGAATCTGCGATCGGTGTAAACTCGAAAGATCTCCCAGTTCCCTGTGTGGTTGGCCATATAGACCAGGCTCCCGCCGTCGGGATGCCAGCTCAGGGCGATGTCGTTGGTGCTTGTGCTGAGCTGGATCGGTGCCTGGTCGTCGTCGGGATTGTCGATAAAGATGCCGCACGCGCCGTCGTCGCAGCCGGTCCACGCCAGCCAGCCGTTATTCGCCCAGATGGGCCACTTGCCCTCCGCGTAGGCCTGCGGCTCCGCCGAGCCATCCACCGGCGCGATGTAGATCCTCCACGTGCCGGACGTGTCCAGTGCGGCATAGGCCATACGCCCCCCATCCGGCGAGAAGGTGGGCCAGGCCAGGCCGCCTGAGATCAGTTGTTGAGGGGTGGCTGACTCAGATGCCAGCAGTGAGATGCCGGGCAAGGCCTGATCGCGATACCCCAGCGCTCCTCTGTTCCACATCCAGCAAGGCTGATCCGCCCCAGCGGCCCACCTCACGATGCGCCTGTCGGTGGATAGGACGTATACGTCGTAGTAGCCGGTGGTGGCGTTGTAGACCGGGTAGGCCAATCTCCCCACGCCGTAGCCCCGTGGCAGTTCGGTCAACGTGATGACGTCTGCTATCTCCATCACGATAGGAGCGGGGGTGGCGACCAGACAGACCTGCTCGGCTGCGTTTCGCTTTTCCCTGACCTCTGCGTCGTCAAAGAATTCCAGCGCGAGGTCATATTGCTCCTGGGCCGGGCACATCTCCTCTATGGCGTACCACTGATCGCCGTAGGCCACGTGAGCCTGGTAGAGCCGCTGGTAGACGTCCTCGTAATTGGGCGCAATGGCGTAGAGCCTCTCGAAGCGGTCGATGCACAGCTCCCAATCGACGCCCCAGTAACCCATCGCGACCATATAAAGCTCGGCCAGGTCGCGCTGCCATTTTGCCTCCTCCGAGGTCGGGTCGTCTGGGCGCAGTGCTATCGCCTGATCGAGGTAAAAGATGCCTTCCTCGAAGCGGTCTTCCGCCAGCAGCGCCATCCCTGCGTTGTAGAGGCTTTTGAAGAGCATGTCCTCGACGGCCTCCGCCTCGTAGGTCGGATTTAGTGCGCGTACCTGGGTGAGCGTGGCAGCTGCATCCGCCCACTCCTCGGCCTCGTACTGTTCTAAGGCTTTTTGGTACAGGTCTTTGACGACTTGATCGGGATTGAACTCCGGGGTTGGGGTGGGGCGAGCGGCGATGCGCGCCTCCGCTTCCTCGATGCCCTGCTTGGCAAAGACGTGGTCGGGGTCGACACGCAGGACGTATTCAAACTCGGCGATGGCAAGTTCGTACTCGCCAGCGTCCAGCTTTTGTAACCCGGCGAGGTAGCGCTGCGCGACGATTTCATCGATGCGCTGGCGGGCCTCGGCGAGGTTGGGATTGAGTTCGAGGGCGTATTCGAATTCGGCGACGGCGAGTTTATGCTCGTCCTGTGCGAGCAGGGTTTCACCTTTTTGATAATGCTCGTTGGCTTCTGCGAGGCGAGTTTGCCGCCGATCCTCTTCCCCCTTATAGAGGCCGGAGTAACCTCCCAAGCCAACGCTCAACACCATGATGGCAATGGCTCCCACGATCACTAGGAGAATGGTCAGCACGCCCTTCCAGCCGGCACGTCTTTCTGGCAAGTCTGTCGTTGCAGTGGCTGGCTCGGCAACGTATATGGGCTGCGTCTCGTCCGCCTTTTTGGAGCGGCGGGCGCGCATGGGGCGTGTGTCTTGCACCATCGCTCCACATACAGGGCAGAGCGATAGATGGTCAGGGACTTGGGCTTTACACTCGGGACAGCGCATACGTTCCTCAATGGCCGAAAGGCGAAACGAGGAGGATTATAGCCTTTTTGGCCCAACTTGTCCAGTAACCGTTCAGCCCCCTCTCCCTGGCAGGGAGAGGGTTGGGGTGAGGGTGGCTCTGTGAGGCTAAAAACGGAGCCAGTGTGCAAGATTTTACTGCCCAACGTCGCACGACTCTCCCCCACCGACCGCAAACGGTCGGCCCCCTCCCTGCGAGGGAGGGGGGAACGTTTACCTTGTCCAGTGTGTCGGGCCGTTTGGCGATGTGCCGCATTCGTGCTATACTATTCGCCAGGAGGGATAGAATGGAGGGACACAATCTCCTAGTTGTCAGCGACTTGCATCTGTGTGAGGGTCTGGACCCAGAGAGCGGCACGTATTGTCGGCAGGAGGACTTTCTCTCCGACGGTGCCTTTGCGCGTTTCCTGCGCTATCACGAGGAAGTCAAGCAACAGCCCCGCTTTGGCGGTCGCCCCTGGATGCTGATCTTTAACGGCGACCTGTTCGATTTTCCGCAGGTAGACGCCTTGCCGAAGGAAGGGGAACCGCTCCTCGAGATCAAGGGGGTGACGCGTTACGAGGACCTGGACGCCGACGAGCGGCGCTTTGGTCTGGGAACGACGGCCAAAGAGTCCGACTGGAAGCTTGCGCGGATCGCCCAGGGGCATCAACGTTTCTTCGCCGCCGTGGGGTGGTTCATCGCTCACGGTAACCACGTCGCCGTAATCAAAGGTAATCACGATGTCGAGCTCCACTGGCCGGCCGTGCAGGAGCGGTTCGTCGCGGAGGTAGAACAGGCGTACACCCGGCAACGACAGATGCTGGGCGAGGGGCCGCCGGTCACCTCCGACGTGCTCAAGGGGCGCATACACTTTTATCCCTGGTTCTACTACGAGCCCAATCACGTCTATATCGAGCACGGTGGGCAGTACGAGTCGAGCAGCAATGTCCCTGATTACCTGAACCCGGTGTCCCCGTTCCCCTCCCCACGTCTCCAGGTGGTATGGGGAAACCTGTTCATCCGTTACCTGTTCAACAAGATCGAGGACGTGCACCCTTTCGCGGACAACGTCAAACCGCCCACGCGTTACCTGGTGTGGGCATTCCGCAAAGATCCGTTCATGACACTTGGGTTGATCTTGGCCCGTGGTTTGATCTTTTTGCGGGCCTTCTGGAAAGTCACGCGGGCCGCTCTTGAGAAAAAGCGAGGCCAGGAGCAGATTGAGGAATCCGACCTCATCCCTCTGCCGGGCGATGTGGCGGAGGAAATTGCCGCGCTGGCGCAAGGGCAGGCCAAGGACTCGCGGCGGGAGTGGATTGGCGGGATCGTGTTGTTTCTGCTCGCCCTGCTGGTGGTCGCGTGTGCCATCGCGGCAGCGGTGAACTTTCTCGGCGGCCTGTGGTTGATGGGCGCGGTGTGGACGGGAGTGGTGGTTATCCTTTACGTTGTCCGCCGCATCGTGAGCCATGAGGTCCCTTCCTTCGACGATCTCATGCAGCGCGTGGCTTGCAAGCTGGAGGGGATTCTAAAAAAGCGCGCGTGCCCTGTCCGCTACGTCGTTCTGGGCCACGATCACGTGGCCGCTATAAAAAAGATGGAGGATGCCTGGTACGTCAACACCGGCACGTGGGTGCAGGTCTTTGAGCGGCGGGGACCGATCGAGGCGCGGGAAAAGCTGACCTTCTTCCGCCTGGCATGGGGATACGAGGGCGTGCCGGAATTGTTGTGTTGGGACGATGCGGCGGGCGAGCCCGCGTGTTTGAGACTGGGGTTGATCAGCTAGAGTTGTCCGACTACAGAATGCCGACTCGGCTGTGATCGCCCAGGCTCAGCTTGTACGCTTTGGGCCTGGTGGACGTGCGGGTCAGGGCGACATCCCGTCCGATGAGACTATCCTGAATGCGGGCGGGGATGTCACGGATCACACTGTTTTCCAGGACAATGGTCCGCTCGATCTCGCTGTCCTCGATCACCACGTCGTGATAGATCGAGGTGAACGGCCCAACGTAGGAGTTGACGATGCGGGTGCGTTCGCCGATGATGGCCGGGCCGCGGACGACGCTGTTGACGATCTCTGCACCTGCTTGGATGGTGACGCGGCTATCTACTGTGGATTTTTCGTCCACGTTCCCCTCGATCTTTGGCTCAAGTTCCTC
>CAZWPV010000281.1:1783-4459 GCA_964635485.1 uncultured Anaerolineales bacterium | reverse complement strand
CTGCTGTGGGGACAGGTGGACCGCCCGAACCCTGGCGATTTCCCGACGACGCGATGGCCGCTCGACAAGTACGTGTGGGATGCCTACGAGATCCGCGTCCTGCCCGGGACGCCGCCGGGTGAGTATATGGTCAACGTGGGGATTCCGTCGTGGGGTGGGGGGTACCGGTTGCCACGATACGACGAGGGCGGGCAAGTCGTCGGTGATAGCGTCGTGATCGCCACGGTGGAGGTGCTGCCCCCGCGCCGCCAGCCCGCCCCCGCAGACTTGGATATGACGGGTGAGGTAATGGCGGCCTTCACCGAGGGGGGTGTCACGCTTCTTGGCTACGCCCAAGATCGCGAGCAGGTGGCACTGCTGGGCGAATTGCGCGTCACGCTCTTTTGGCGCGCCGATTGCGACAGCCCCTCTGTGCGCGCCCGTGATTTGGTACTGCTCGACGCCGAAGGACAGGAGGTGCAACGGATCTCGGGCGCGTCGGTGGAGAGGGCTTATCCCTTCGAGATGTGGCAATCCGGCGAGGTGGTGCGCGATCCGCTGCGTGTTGTCTTCGCGCAGGCGGCGGGTGTTGAGGCAGGCGTGTATCGGTTTGGCGTGACGGTGAGCGCGGAGGATCTGCTGGTCCCCGATGGAGCTACGGAGGCCTTCGTGCCGCTCGGCACCGTCGAGGTTGTGGCGTCGGAGTAGAGTGGGAGTGGCGCGGCGTTTGCATACACACAAAGGGAGGAATCATGGTGACTTCCTCTTCCCGATGAATCGGGAAGCTTCCCGCGACCGGGGAGTAACCCCTGGTGTCACGAGGTATTGCGAGGGGCACGCACCTCGTGGGAACCCTTTACGCGGAGACTCAGTCCGAGCCCTGGCCCTTTGAGAAGTGTACTTGAAAGACCTTGAGCGTTTTACCTGAACGAGGTTTCGCGTCCAGAACCTGATACGCTCACTTGTTAAAGTACGAAAGCATTATAGCACATATGTTCGATAGTGTCAAGCTGGTCCGGAACGGCGCAAGGCAGGGGAGCGGTGCTTTCGCACCGCCCGCATTCCTCTCCCGGCTGAAGCCAGGAGTCCCCTGCGGGAGGTGATTATGGGTGAGATGGGCAAGAGTGATCGGTTGATGGCCGCGATTCGCGGCGAGGCGGTGGACAGGCCCCCGGTGGCGTTGTGGCGGCACTTTCCCGGCGACGACCAGCGCCCGGAGGATCTGGCGCGGGCAACAGTGGCGTTCCAGCGTCGCTACGACTTTGACTTTGTCAAGGTCACGCCGGCCAGCAGTTTCTGCCTGCGCGATTGGGGGGGCGAGGATCGCTGGACGGGCAACATGGAGGGAACGCGCGATTATATCGTGCATCCCATCCAGTCTGCCGACGATTGGCGCGAGCTGCGCCTGCTCGACCCTGCCGAAGGGGCGTTGGGCGCGCAGTTGCAGTGCCTGCATCTCATCGGTGATGAGTTGGCGGGCGAGGTTCCCTTCATCCAGACGATCTTTAACCCGCTGTCGCAGGCCAAGAACTTGGTGGGGCCGGAGCGGCTGCTGGTGCATCTACGTTACCACCCCGATGCGCTGCGGGCCGGCATCGAGATGATCGCCGAGACCACGTGTCGCTTCATCGTCGCCGCGCGCGAGGCGGGCATCGCCGGCGTGTTCTTCGCCGTACAGCACGCGCAGTATGGGTTGCTGAGCGAGGAGGAGTACAACATCTTTGGCCGCCCGTATGACCTGCGGGTGTTGGGTGCGGCGCAGGGACTGTGGCTCAACGTGCTGCACCTGCATGGCACGGACGTCATGTTCAACCTGTTGGCGGACTATCCCGTTCAGGTGGTCAACTGGCACGACCGCGAGACGTGGCCGGCGCTGGCCGAGGCCAAGGAGCGCTTCAGCGGTGCGGTCTGCGGCGGGCTCCAGCGCTGGGACGTGATGGTGAGAGGTACGCCAGATCGGGTGCGGGAGCAGGCGGCCAACGCGATTGTCCAGACGGAAGGGGAGCGTTTCATCCTCGGCACCGGATGCGTCACGCCCATCGTCGCACCTACGTCGAACATCCACGCGGCGCGGGCCGCGGTCGAGCCGGGCTAGGGCCTGATGCTACCCTTGCTGAGATTGGGAATGCAGCTTGAGCGTGCGTGCCAGGATATCCTCTCGCTCGGAGAGATCGGGGCGGGATTTTTCGCCGTGATGTGGTTCTTCCTGCGGCTGCGGCTGCTTTTGGGCACGTTGGAGGGCAATTTCCATCGTCGTCATCACCGGCGACTCTTCTTCGGCCTCGTCCTCGACTATTTCCTCGGTGCCCATCAGCGTCAAGTCGATGCGGCGCTTTTGGCGGTCGATTCCGAGAATGCGGACGTCGATCTCGTCGCCGACCTTGACGATTTCCGATGGATGGCGGACGTAGCCTGTTGCCATTTCTCGGACGTGGAGCAAGCCAGAACGCTCGGCGCCGATGTCGACGAAAGCGCCATAGTTTTCGATCCGCGTCACGATACCGGTATGTGTTTGGCCTTCTTTTAACTCGTTCCAGCCCTTTTCAGGAGGTTCCATCATCGTCAGGGCAATGCGTCCCTTTCTCGCGTCTACTTTGGTGACCCAGACGGTCACGTCGTCGCCTGGCTGCACGACGTCCGTCACTCGGTTGACGCGGGTGGGGGTGAGTTGGGATATGTGAACCAGACCGTCGTATT
>CAZWPV010000281.1:0-1683 GCA_964635485.1 uncultured Anaerolineales bacterium | reverse complement strand
ACTCGGTTGACGCGGGTGGGGGTGAGTTGGGATATGTGAACCAGACCGTCGTATTCAAGGCCGATGTCCACTAACGCACCGTAGAGCTGTGTTTCTTTGACGATGCCTTGGAGACGCATTTTCGGTTGCAGATCGTTGATAGACTGGGGCTGGGTTTTTCTGGGCTCTGATTCTTCCACGCGATACTGCTCCTTCCTCTCTCTAGTTTACGTGAGTGCCGTTCGGCATTATAAACCATGCTGTGAAGGTGTCAAGTCTATCGGTTTTCCAAGTACGATATTTCGCATAGTCATTAAGACTTGAGCTGTAACTTGCACTCATTCCAGCTCTCTCGAACGATGAAACAGGCTACGCGAAACAGGGTGGAGCGATTGCGATGTGACGCTACCGGAATGCGCGAGAGCAAGTAGAGACGCCTGCATGAATGCCTACACGCTTGTACATCTTTACGCCTGTGTACGGCTCGTGGAGAATCCCGTCGTGGATCGCCCAACTGCGACTGCGGACAGTCTGCTCCGCGCCAGGCTGCCGGAATGGGGTGGAGCCGTCGAGGCGCTCGGACAGTGTTCCGCCGGGTGCGAACTCCCGGTCGATCCACCTCATCTTTTCCACTCCAACTTCGTAAGCAAAGCCCAGCCTCTCGAACAGAATGGCATTGTGGTAGGCCAGGGGCTGGATGTGGAAAACGTCGTGATGCAGTGCGGTGACGAACTGTTCCATAGCCTGCGTCAGACGGCGCGTCAGCCCCAAGCCGCGGCGCACCTGTCCTGGCGCGATCCCGGCTTTCATCGCCCGTATTTCCTCTCCGACGTTTCTCGCCAGCGTGCTGAAAAACGTGGCTGTGCCGTCGGGCATGCGGTCGGTGTTGAACCGCTCTGCAAAAGGGTCGTTGACGATGAGAAGCACGACCTCGATCTGGTTGTTGAGTGTATCGGCCAGTTGCACGTATAGCACCGGGTCCTCGGCCTGCCAGGCGTGATACAGGGCGAGTTTCACGTACAGGATGCCGGGGCGACATTCGAACAGAGGACGCCCCTGCTCGTCGGCCAGGGTTTCAGGATTGATGGCAAACCGCTGGAGGATCTCCGGTGGCAGCAGGTAGCGATAGACCTGCTGCATTTGTTCACGCGGTAGATTGTTGATCTGGCCGATGGAGAACAGACGCCGGTTTGCAAGAGAAGAAGGTAGGGACTGCGACACCTTATCTCCCCCTATCTCGCTCCTTCAATGCGCGCTCGATGTCCCGCTTGGCGGTCCGCTCGGCGATAGCCTGTCGCTTGTCGTATTTGCGCTTCCCCTTGGCCAACGCGATCTCGATCTTGGCCCGCCCGCCCTTGAGATACAGCCGGGTAGGCACGATCGTGTACCCCCGCTCCGTGACACGCGAGATGAGGCGGTTGATCTCCCGGCGGTGAAGCAGCAGTTTGCGCGGTCGAAGTGGCTCGTGACCGTAGTATCGCCCCGACGGGTCGTAAGGGGCAATGTGCACGTTGATCAGCCATAGCTCCCCATCCCGTGGCTGTACGTACCCGTCGCTCAGATTCACCCGGCCGGCGCGGATCGACTTGATCTCCGTCCCCTTCAGTACCAGGCCCGCTTCATATTTATCCTCGAGGTGGAAATCCCGGCCAGCCTTGCGATTGGTAGCGACGACCTTGATCCCAGACATTACTCGCCCGTGAG
>CAZWPV010000280.1:0-4459 GCA_964635485.1 uncultured Anaerolineales bacterium | reverse complement strand
TGGTTCGTTTCAGCCAGTGCGTTATACAAGTGCTCGTAGTCTCAACTCGCGGGGATTGAAATGCGCCTTAGCAGTTTTGGCTGCGCCAAAACTGCCCTTTTCTACGCTGGTTCTCTCCTTTGCCAACCATATTGGCCCCCAAACTGAGACACCCAAGACAACTGTGTCCTGCTTGACAAGCTATGAAACAGGCTATATAATTTTCCCAGAGGCACAACAATGATCGATATCACCCGAACTGTAACCATGGAACAGGCGCAACGGCGACTGAAAAAAGTCATCGAAGATATCAAGCAAAACAAAACCCCCTATGTTCTCACCCGCTTCGGCAAGCCCCAGGCACTCATCGTAAGCATCGAAGAGTACGAGGAAATGCAAGAGGAGCTGGCTCTGCTCTCCAACCCCGAGCACATCGCCCGTATCGCAGAGGCGCGCGCTGCCTATGGAGCCGAGGAAAGCATCGACTTCGAAGACTACCTAGCCACCCGCCGTGATGAGTGATTATCGCCTCCTGCTGGCCGGTCGCCGAGTCCAGAAAGACCTAGACCATTTGGACAGACCTGTCTTGGAGCGCATCTGGAAAGCAGTACAGGCACTCAAGCAGAACCCTCGGTCACCATCCGCCCACAAGCTGCGCCATCCAGCCATCGGCGAGTACCGCCTGCGCGTAGGTGATTGGCGCGTTTTCTACGACATCGACGAAGAGAACAGGACCATCGTCATCTTGCGCGTGATGCATCGCCGCGAGGCGTACCGCAGCCGTTAGCCCACCTGAGCAACGCTTTGACACCTCCTGCCCTCTGCGGTATACTGCCCAACCAACGATGTTAAACCCAATGCTCTCCGTCACCCCAGATGACTGGGATAGGTTTGTTACAAACCACCCCAACGGCCACGTCCTCCAGACCACTCCCTGGGGCGCGTTGAAATCGCAGTTCGGCTGGAGCGCCGAGCAAGTCGGGCTGGCCCGCGAGGGCGAACTTGTCACCGGGGCGCAGGTGCTCATCCGCCGCCTGCCCGCGGGCCTGGGCCGCCTGGCCTACGTCCCCAAAGGCCCGCTGTTGGACTGGAAGGACGAGGCGCAGGTGAAGGCGCTGCTGGAAGCGCTAGACCGCGCCGCCCGCGCTAAAGGCGCTATCGCTCTCACCATCGAACCCGATCTACCCGATGAAGGCGCTCATAGAGAACAACTGCACGCGCTGGGCTTCAGCCCTTCGCCCCTGGGCAGTGTTCAACCCCGCCGCACCATCGTCGTGGACATTTCTCCCGATGAGGATGCGATTCTGAAGGCGATGAAACAAAAAACGCGCTACAACGTGCGGCTGGCAGAGCGCAAAGGCGTGACGGTGCGCGAGGCGACAGAGGCCGACCTGCCCGCCTTCCACGCGCTGATGGCGACCACCGGCGAGCGAGACGAGTTCGGCGTCCACGTCCCGGCCTACTACGACGCGATGTACCACCTTTTCGCACCCCGTGGCCAGGGGCGGCTGCTGCTGGCCGAGGTGGACGGCGAGCCGGTGGCAGGCGTGTTCGTCCTCGCCCTCCCGCCGCGCTCCTGGTACCTGCACGGCGCGTCGGGGGATGCCCATCGCGAAAAGATGCCCACCTACCTGCTTCAATGGGAAGCGATACGCTGGGCCAAGTCGCTGGGCTGCACCACCTACGACCTGTACGGTGTCCCCGACGAGGATGAAGAGGTCCTCGAAGCCCAGTTCACGCAGCGCAGCGACGGCCTGTGGGGCGTCTATCGCTTCAAGCGCGGCTTTGGCGGAACGCTCGTGCGCAACGTGGGCGCGTGGGATCGAGTGTATGCGCCCGTGCGTTACCGGCTTTACCGGATGGCGCTGTCAATGCGACGAACACGATGACACGGCAAATTGCAAATCGCCAATCGCAAATCCTCAATCTCCAATCTCCAATCTCTGGTGAAAGTTGGAACACCGCACTCACCGCCTTGCCCGCCCCGCACGTCCTCCAATCCTGGGAGTGGGGCGAGTTCAAGGCGCGATACGGATGGTGTCCAGATCGCTACCTGTGGTTGGAGGGTAAACAGGCCCGCGCTGCCGCCCTGGTATTGACCCGCCGGTTGAGTCGCTTACCTGCAGCGGTGAGCTACGTTCCTAAAGGCCCCACCCTGGATTACGCGGACACCGCCACGCTGGAGCAAGTGTTGACCCACCTGGAAGCCACGGCCCATCGCAAACGCGCGCTGTTCGTCAAGATCGATCCCGACGTACAAGCCGATACCGCCACAGGAAAAGCCGTCGTGGAGACACTGCGCCGCCGAGGGTGGCGCGCCTCCCGCGAGCAGATCCAGTTTCGCAACACGATGCTGCTCGACCTGACCCGCGACCCTGACGAAATGCTGGCGGCGATGAAGTCCAAGTGGCGCTACAACGTGCGGCTGGCGAAGCGCAAGGGCGTGACGGTGCGTTTGGGCCGACTGGCCGACCTGCCGCTGCTGTACCGGATGTACGCCGAGACGGCGGCCCGCGACGGATTCGTCATCCGCCCCGAGGCCTACTACCACGCTGCCTGGGGCAGCTTCATCGAGGCTGGCCTGGCCCAACCGCTGATCGCCGAGGTGACAGGTGAGCCGGTGGCGATGGTGATCATCTTTCGCTTCGCCGCACGCGCGTGGTATCTGTACGGTGCTTCCCGCGACGTCCACCGCGAAAAGATGCCCAACCACCTGCTGCAGTGGGAGGCGATGCAGTGGGCACGCGCGCAGGGCTACACGGTCTATGACATGTGGGGCGCGCCGGACACGCTGGACGAGACGGATCCGCTGTGGGGTGTGTATCGCTTCAAACAGGGGTTCGGCGGGGAATTCGTCGAGCACATCGGCGCGTGGGATTTCCCCGCCGCGCGGCTCGGCTACTGGCTCTACACCAGCGCGATGCCCCACGCGCTGGCGGCGATGCGGTGGGCGTATTGGAGGCGCGAAGCGTGATGCGCGAAATCAGCGCTTCGCCAGCTCCTCCAGCGCCTCGTCGTAGCGCGGGGCCATCTCCGACCAATCGAAGCGCATGACGGTGTGACGCAGCTTGGAGGCTATCGCACGAGGCCGTGCAGGTTCGGTCAACACCAGGCGCAGCCGCTCCAGCAGCTCCTCGAAGGTATCGTACAGACAGGCCGGATGGTAGGTAGGTTTGACGATCTCCAAGTAGCTCAGACGGCGGGGCAGCAAGGGGAAACACCCACAGTAAATCGCCTCCACAATGGCAACGCCAAAGAACTCGTGGATCGCCGTGCTGACCACCACGTCGGCCTCCTTCAGAAGCTCGATGTAACGATCTTGCTCCGCATAGCCAAAATGGACAACCCGCGCCGCCAGTCGCCTCCGCGCCGACTCGAACTCGGGCGCAGCCTGGCGATAGGATTGCCCGGCCAGCGCCAGGCGAAAGTCCACCCCCTCCGTGGCCAACATGTACAGCACGCGGAAAAACGCCTGGGGATCCTTGTCGTATTCCCAGCGCTGATTCCACAGGATCAACGGCGGCAGACCCGGTGGGCGGGTAGCCACGGCGGGGTCAGGCACCGGGTCGAAACGGCGCAGGTCACAGCCTATCGGCAGCACCCCCGCCTTGGCCCGCACCTCCGCAACGCGGTGGACGTGTGCGTAATCGGGGAAATGCTTCAGTAGATTGGGAAGCTCGTCGAACCAATCCTCCATGTGATAGTTGGAATTGAAGAAAACCCGGTCGGCGGCGAGCATCGAGAGCCAATTGATCATGCCATAGGTCAGGTCACGCCTATCATCTGGGGAAAAAGGATATGTCAACTGGTTCTCGTGGAAATAGATCGCCACCGGCACGTCGGCGAGGAAATCGCGCGTCAGGCCTAGGAAGGCTGGCAGGTTGAGCATATCGGAGGCCAGGATGACGTCGGGGCGGAAGCGCAACGCACGCGCGCGCCCCTCCAGAGTAAGCGCCCCACCCTGCATGCGCCACTTCCAGAAACGCGCTTGGAGCGTCAGCTGCTTTACCTCGTGGCGGCTATGGGCTGCGTATCCCTCAGCCCAGGCCTGATGACTGCCGCCGCAATAGGGTTCAAGCAGTAAAATCTTCACCCGTCTCTCCTCCAAGACCATCAAGATTATATACCACAAACCTAAATTCCAAAACCCGCGCCTTTTGGCTTTGGGTGCACTTGTGCTATAATCACCTGTGAAAAGCCACCTGAAGGAGGTAACACGCCATGGAAATTCTGCGCAAAGCGGAAAACCTGACCGAGGCCTACGCCTTGCTCGACCCCGACCGCCCGGAGGAATCCAGCATCACCTTCCTGATTGATGAGCTACAGCTCGATCCCAGCCACAACGACAAGACCATCTTTACCGGTCACCGGGGAAGTGGCAAGAGCACCGAACTAGCGCGGCTGGAAGAGATGCTACAGGCCACGCACACCGTCGTGCGCTTCAACGTCGAGGGGTTGCTCAACCTGGGGGACGTGAACT
>CAZWPV010000279.1:0-4468 GCA_964635485.1 uncultured Anaerolineales bacterium | reverse complement strand
GGGGGGGGGGGGGGGGGCGCCCCCCCCCCCCCCACACCCCCATCTTCCCCTACTTGTTGAGAAGATACAATATGATTATAGCGTGGAAACTCACCACTGCCAACATCGACGTGACGGGGAATAAGGAAAAACCTTGCCCCTGCTCTCGTTTTTCATCGGGGAACACGCGCAACTCGCAGTTCGGGGGATACTTGGGGGTGAAAAATAGTACCTACGAAATGCTTGACGAGTTGGACAAGCTATGGTATCATGTAGGTAGTTACCCTCCTTTCGCAAGGGCATGCCCGGCTCCCGCCGGGCATGCCCTTTTATAGTAACTGCACCCTCCCCCGCCCCGCTCGATCTTGCCAGAGTGGGGCTTTTGAGAAACCTCATCTCGGCATCCTAAGCCGTCTCAGCCGATCCAATTTCTTGAATTACTACTCTGCGTACTCTCCCGACGGCAGACCGTTGTCTAGCTCTGGGAAGCCCGGCTGGGGCTCTGTCCAAGTTGCACCAGAGCGATAGCCGTCGACGTTGGTGGCATCCACCACGATGGAGGGCGTCTCCAGGATGTAGGGGACCTTTCCCCCGCTCAAGACTTTTTCCATCTGTTGGATGACCACCCTACCCATCAGATTGGGATACACACCGAGGGTGGCCGTGGTCTTGCCCCCCTCGATCAAATCGAGGGTGACGTCGTTGCCATCGATACTGACGCACCAGATATCCTCGTTAACCTTACGCCCCATCTTTTCGGCGGCGATACAGGCGCCGATGCCCATCTCGTCCGAGTTGCCATAGAACAAATCGATCTCGGGACGCTGCTGCAGAGCCATCGTAGCAACGTTGACGGCCTTTTCCCGTTCCCACCCGGCCGTCTGCTTGCCCACGACCTTGACGCCCGGACACCACTGCTCCAGGCCCCACTCGTAACCCTGGGTGCGACGATTGGCGTGGAAGCCCGGGATGCCCGTCAGGATAAAGACATCGCCTTCGCCATCCAATAGGTCACAGGTATACTTGGCGAGCTTTGCAGCACCGCTCCATTGATCGTAGCCGATGTATTCGATAACCTCACCTCCATCCACCGGGGTGATCAGGTTGTGCATCAAGACCGGAATACCTGCCCTATTCGCGGCCCTGACGGCAGTGACGATCGCCTTGGCGTCGATGGGGTTGATGGCGATGGCATCAACTCCCTTACGGACTTCTTGCTCAACCACAGCCACCTGTCCGGCAAAGTCACCCTCCCGCTCAGCGGCCACGACGTCTATTTCCCAGCCTCGTTTCGAGGCCTCCGCAAAAGCGCCATCTTTGATGGCGACGTGGAACGGACTGGTGAAACCGGGTGGCACGATAGCCACGCGAACCCCAGAGGCTCCCGTGTCCCCCTCCGTCTTGCTCGTGGAATTACATCCAAAGGTACAGCTAATCAATGCCATGCTTGTCAAAATGAATGCAACGACGAGCCCGCGTGAGACTTGGGCTTGCCTCCTCATGAGTGAGTTCCTCCGTTGGCATAGGCCATCACAGCCTCAGCGGTGGTCTCGCTCGCACGCAGCAGGGCTACAGGCAGTCCCTCGTATAACACCAGAATGCGGTCACACATCCCCAGGATTTCAGACAGGTCCGAACTGGCGATGATGATGGCCACACCCTGTTCGGCCAGGTCAGCCATGAAGCGATAGATTTCCATCTTGCTGCCCACATCGATGCCGCGAGTGGGTTGGTTGAAGATGAGCGCGCGGGAGTTGGTCGCCAACCAGCGAGAGAGAATGACCTTTTGCTGCATCCCGCTGGAGAGAAATCGCGTGGGAAATTCAGTGCTGGGGGGCTTGATGTTGAGGCGCTCGATGTAATGCTCGGCCAGGTCCTGCTCGGCGTCAAGGTTGAGCAACGAGTCCTGCCAGGTGTATTGCAGGGCGGCCAGGGTGATGTTCTCCAGGGTGCTCATGTCCAGAATCAATCCCTGGCGCTCGCGCCTTTCCGTCAGTAAACCGATGCCGAGGGCAATAGCCGCCTGCGGCGAATCTATGGTCACAGGACGGCCATCCACATAGATGGTGCCCTCGTCCAGAGGGGTGAGGCCAAAAATAGCCTGCGCCAACGCCATGCAGCCGGACCCCATTAAGCCTGTGATTCCTACAATCTCGCCGGCGTGAAGGCCAAACGAGATATCCTCAAAGATACCATAACGCGTCAGCCCTTCTGCCCGGAGAACCTCCGGTCCGGGCGAGGCGCGACGTTGTGGAAACTTGTCGCTCAGGTTGCGGCCTACCATCAGGCGAATCAGCTGGTCAGTCGTCGTATCGGCGAGCGATACGGTTGTCACCTTCCTCCCATCGCGCAAGATGGTGGCGCAGCTGCCGATCTTGGTGACCTCCTCCAATCGATGGCTGATGTACACCACAGCGACTCCCTGTGCAGTCAGCGTGCGAATCAACTGGAACAGAGTCTCAACCTCCGGCAGTGAGAGGCTGGCCGTCGGCTCATCCATCACAATGAGATCCGCCGACCGGCACAGGGCCTTGGCAACTTCGACCATGCGCTGCTCGGCCACCCCCAGGCTGGATACCGGAGCGTAGGGATTGATGCCGAGATTCAAGCGGCCCAGCAAACTAAAGGTCTGCTCGTATACTTGTTTCCAATCGATGAGGGGAAGGCCAGGAAGCCGGGTTGGTTCCTGGCCCAAGAAGACGTTTTCAGCCACAGAGAGTTGCGGATTCAGACTGGATTCCTGATAGATCGTACTGATGCCCGCACGCTGCGACTCACGGGGCGTCTTGAAGCGCACAGGCTGGCCACGCCACCGTATCTGGCCAGTGTCACAGGGATACACACCGGCCAGGATGTTCATCAGCGTGGACTTGCCCGCCCCGTTCTCTCCAAGGAGAACGTGGACTTCTCCCCGTTGAACATCAAAGTCCACATTGTGCAAGATGTCGATGCCGGAAAAGGCCTTGGAGATGCCCTGCATCTCAAGGATGATTTCCCGGTTGGAGGTCTTGAAGCTCTGAATGGAGTTCACTGTCGCATCCGGTCTCCTATGTGTGATGGTCACGCGGGCGCATCGCCCGCTTCCGATGCCTCGTCGACTTGCAACCGTTCAGGCACGATCCAGTGACGAATCCGGGCAGAGAGCCTGCCGATTTGCCCCTCCCCGATCATGACGTTGAGCGCGACCGCGGCGGCCATGATGAAGCCCATCACCGACTGGACCCAATAGCTGGTGATTCCGGTGGCAACAACTCCAGCCTGAAGTGAGCCAATGATATAGGAGCCGAAAAGCGTACCGACGATGCTCCCCAGACCACCAGAGATCAAGGTCCCGCCGATAAAGACCGCTGCCATGGTGTTGAGCATGTAACCTCCGCCCTGCGTCGGGAAAAAGACGTTTATTTCGACGGTCAGCAACAGGCCCGCGAAAGCCGCAATCACGCCCATCAGCGTGAAGAGCTTGATCTTGGTCAACTCCACGTTGATTCCCATCACCCGCGCCACGTTCGGATTATCGCCGATGAACATGATGGCTTCGCCGAACTTGTGCCGGTTGAGAATAAACCACAGTAACACGGCAAGCCCCAGCCCCCAGACCGCCTGGGCGGGGATTTCAAAGGCCGTATCACCAAAGGTCAGGGGGGTAGGAATCCTGCCGGTGAGGAGTGTGTGGATGGCAGTCTCCTCTATATCCTTAATGTTCAACTGGAGTCCGCCCGCGATCAAGATGGTGATCCCATACCAAAAGAACTGCGTGGCCAGAGTCGCCATGATCGATGGTACGTGGATTTTTGCAACCAGTAGACCATTGATATACCCCACCAGAGCGCCGGCGACAAGGGCGAGGCCAGCGCCGATCCAAGGGGACCAGGGCATTGCCAAGTTCTTGAAACACCAGGAAAAGGCAAATCCGGAGAGCGCGACCACCGCGGGGAAGCTCAGATCGATCTCTCCCGCGGTGATGATGAGGGTAAGCCCCAAGCCGAGAACAAGCGGTGGGGACACAGTCTGCAGGAACGACATATAGATCAGGGGCCTTGTAAAGACCCTCGGTGCCGTGATCAAGAATATACCATACAGGAGCAACAATACCCCAACTACTGGGAGACCTTCAATTCTCCCGATGAATGCCAGGAGCGAGTTTTTTTGTTTCATGAGACTTCCTTGTCCTTCAAGCCGTGTGCGTATTCGAGCAGGAACTCGTCCAACGCTTTCAGGGAGATCTCTTCCTTGAGGATACTGGCGACAATCTCCCCACGATCCAGGATGATGAAGCGATCGGAGATTTCGTACACATCCTGAATATCATGGGAGATATAGATGCACGCCTTGCCACCCTCCTTGATCTTGTGCACAAAGTTGAGCACCTTGCGCACCTCCTTCAGGGAGAGGGCCGTCGTCGGTTCGTCGAGGATGATGAGCTCGGCCTGGAAATGCATGGCCCTTCCGATCGCCACCCCCTGCCGCTCGCCGCCTGAAAGCGCGCTCA
>CAZWPV010000278.1:0-4473 GCA_964635485.1 uncultured Anaerolineales bacterium | reverse complement strand
CGTGGAGCAACCGCTCCACGTTTTTTTTGTTGAGAATAGAACGCAGCAATCGTAGGTCGACTTGCCAATTCGACCCGCAAGGAGAGGACTATGACCTGTCGAGGCATCCGGGGCGCGGTCTGTGTGGAGAGCAACGACGCTGCCGCCATCGTCGCGGCGACGCGCGAGATGCTAGAGTGCATCGTCGCCGACAACGGTCTGGACGTGGAGGACATCGCCTGCGTGATCTTTACCGCCACGCCCGATCTGGACACAGCCTATCCGGCCCGCGCCGCCCGCGAAATGGGCTGGATGACCACGCCGCTGCTGTGCGAGCAGGAGATGGCGGTCAAGAGCGGCATGCCGCGCTGCATCCGGGCGCTGATCTTGTGGAACACCGACCTAGTTCCCGATCAGATTCAACACGTGTATCTGGGCAAGGCCCGCGCATTGCGGCCCGATCTCGCATCGTCGTAGGGCGGGATGGCATCCCGCGGGATAGTAATCCCGCCTCATTCAATGGAGGGATAAAGTATGACGACAAAAGTAGCGTTCCAAGGCGTGGCCGGCGCCTATTCCGAGGAGGCCATCCGCCAGTACTTTGGCGCCGAGGTGGAGACCATTCCCTGCAAGACGTCGGATGAGATATTCCCCATCGTCGAGAACGGCGACGCCGACTATGGCATGCTCCCGGTGGAGAACGCCGTCGCCGGCTCGGTGACCGGTTCGTACGAGCTGCTGATGGAGCACGACCTGCGTGTGTGGGCCGAGGTGGTTTTGCGCGTGCACCACATGCTGCTGGCCGCGCCCGGCACGAAGCTGGAGGACCTGGAGCGTGTGCGCTCGCACCCGCAGGCGCTGGCCCAGTGCGAGCACTTTCTTGCCCGCTACGGGTTGACGCCTGAACCGGCGTTCGATACCGCCGGCAGCGCCCGTGACCTGGTGGAGAACCCAGAGCCGGGCGTCGGCGCCATCGCCGGCGAGTTGGCCGCCGAGATGTACGGCCTGGAGATCGTCGCGCGCAACATTGAGGATTTTCACTTTAACTACACACGCTTTTTTGTGCTCTCGATGGACGATCCGCCTAGGCCGCAGCGCCCCAAGACGTCCCTCGTCTTTTCCGCCCGTCACCAGCCGGGGACGCTGTACGACTCGCTGGGCGAGTTCGCCACGCGGGGGATCAACCTGACCAAGATCGAATCGCGCCCGCGCCGCAACAAGCCCTGGCAGTATCTTTTCTACCTGGATTTCGAGGGCCATTGGCAGGATCCAGAGTGCGAGGCGGCCATCATGGCACTGCTACGGCGCTCCTCGTTTGTGAAAATGTTGGGCTCCTATCCTGCCGCCACGACGCCCACGCTTGAGGAAAACGGTGGAAGGTAGTTATCAATTATGTCAGGAGACAGGTCTATGATTGTGATTATGAAGCATGGTGCAACCAGCACCCAGATCGCCAACGTCATCGCCCGCGTCGAGCAATTAGGGTGTCAAGCGGACGTTTCGGAGGGGGACGAGCACACCGTCATCGGCATCATCGGTGATGGGCGGCCGCTGGACCGCGAACAGCTTGAGCGCATGACGGGCGTCGAGCGGACGGTGCCCGTGGCAAGACCCTTCAAGCGAGCCAGCCGTGATTTTCACCCGCAGGACACCGTCGTGCCCATCAACGGCGTGCAGGTCGGCGGAGAGCGGGTGATCGTGATGGCCGGTCCGTGTGCCGTCGAGAGTGAGGAACAGTTGCTGGAGACTGCCCGCGCCGTAAAGGAGTCGGGGGCCCATGTGCTGCGCGGCGGGGCCTTCAAGCCACGCACCTCGCCCTACAGCTTCCAAGGGATGGGCGAGAAAGGGCTGCGACTGCTGGCCCAGGCGCGCGAGGAGACCGGCTTGCCCATCGTCACCGAGGTGATGGAGCCTCAGATGGTGCCGCTGGTCACCACCTTTGCGGATATTCTGCAGATCGGCGCGCGCAACATGCAGAATTATGCCCTGCTGCACGCCGTGGGCGAGGCGCAGCGGCCGGTGTTACTCAAGCGGGGGATGATGTCCACCATCGAGGAGCTGCTGATGTCGGCCGAGTACATCCTATCGCACGGCAACAACCGCATCATGCTGTGCGAGCGCGGTATTCGCACCTTTGAGACCTACACCCGCAACACGCTCGATATCAGCGCCGTGCCGATGCTCAAGCATCTCACACACCTGCCCGTCATTGTCGATCCCAGCCACGGGACGGGCAAGTGGGAGCTGGTGGAGCCGATGGCGCGGGCGGCGGTGGCCGCCGGGGCGGATGGGTTGCTGATTGAGGTACACCCCCGGCCGGAAGAGGCGCTTTCGGACGGCGCGCAGTCGCTCAAGCCGGAGCGCTTTGCCGCACTGATGGAGAGCCTGCAGCCCATCGCCGAGGCCGTGGGCAGAACAATATAAATTGAACCGCAAAGACGCCAAGGTGGGCACGCCCGGACGCGAAGACAATTAGACAGAAGAACTTTGTCCTTCGCGCCTTTGTGGTGAAGGAATTGTGGAGGCTTTATGAAATTATCGAGTGCACAGGTCACCATCGTCGGCCTGGGCCTGATGGGTGCCTCTCTGGCCGGGGCGCTGCGGAATAAGTGCCGTCGCGTCGTTGGCGTGGCCCGACGCACCGAATCGATCGACATTGCGCTGGCGCGCGGCTTTATCGATTGGGGCACCACGGATGTGGCCGAAGGCGTGTGTGAGGCGGACGTGGTCGTCCTGGCGACGCCCGTGCGCGTCATCCTGCGGCAATTGCCCGAGATCGCGCCGCTGCTGCCGGAGGGGTGCCTGCTGATGGACGTGGGCAGCACCAAGGGGCGCATCGCTGTCGAGATGGAGCAGTTGCCCGGCCACGTCCAGCCCCTGGGCGGTCACCCGATGTGCGGCAAGGAAAAATCGGGCATCGAGGCGGCAGACCCGGCGCTTTACAAGGGCTGCACGTTCATCCTCTCGCCGCTGAAGCGCACGTCGGAGGAGGCGCTGGCGCTGGGGCGGGCAGTGGCCGAGGCCGCCGGCGCGCACCCCCTGATTCTGGAGCCGGAGCGGCAGGACTTTTTGGTAGCCACGGTCAGCCATCTGCCCTACCTGCTGGCCTGCGCGCTCGTCGCCACAGCAGACACTACGACTTCGCAGGATCCGGCGGCGTGGGAGGTGGTCGCCACCGGGTTTCGCAGCACGTCGCGCCTGGCCGGCAGCGACATGACGATGATGACGGATATCCTGCTGACCAACCGCGAGGAGGTGCTCAAGGCGCTGGATACTTACCAGGAGCACCTGAGAGACCTGATCCATTTGGTGGAAACCGCCGACGAGGAAAAGATGCGCCAGGTGTTGGGCGTCATCCGCGAGACGCGGCGCGAGATGTATCCCGCCAGCCAGCAGGTGATCGAGTAGGCAGGGATATTGCGATGAGCCGACTGACTGTACACCCCGGTGGCCCGTTGGGCGGGCGTATCCAGGTGCCGGGCGACAAATCCATCTCCCACCGGGCGCTGATGTTCGCTGCGCTGGCCGAGGGCGAGAGCCGGATCGCGGGTTTCCTTCCCTCCGGCGACTGCCTGGCGACGCTGGGTTGCCTGCGGGCGCTGGGCGTCGAGATAGCTCCCTCCCCCTCTTTTGGGGAGGGTTGGGGTGGGGGGCAGGCTACTACACTGATCGTTCACGGACGTGGTCTACGTGGTTTGCAAAAGCCCGCTGGCCCGCTGAACTGCGTCCGCTCCGGCACGACCATGCGGCTGCTGGCAGGCATCCTGGCGGGGCAAAAGTTCGATTGCACCCTCACCGGCGACCCACAGTTGCTCGCCCGCCCCATGCGGCGCATCACCGAGCCGCTGCGGGCGATGGGGGCCGAGATCGAGGATGTGGACGGCTGCGCGCCGCTCACCATTCACGGGCGAAAGCTTAACGGACGTGACCACACGCTTGCCGTTGCCAGCGCCCAGGTCAAGAGCGCGCTGCTGCTGGCCGGACTGTGCGCCGACGGCCCGACGATCGTCCGCCAGCCCGGTCCTGCGCGCGATCATACCGAGCGCATGCTGATGGCGATGGGAGCCAAAATCGCT
Organism: uncultured Anaerolineales bacterium; assembly: GCA_964635485.1. GTDB lineage: Bacteria > Chloroflexota > Anaerolineae > B4-G1 > B4-G1 > JAFGED01. The sequence goes on along the minus strand of CAZWPV010000278.1, from coordinate 418 downwards.
ATCGATGGGCTCGACGCTACATTAACTCCGGTGGATGCTCTCACCCCCAACTCTCTCACCGTGCCCGGCGACATCTCCTCGGCGGCGTTCCCGTTGGTGGCGGCAGCGTTGATCGAAGGCTCCGAGGTGACGATCGAGGGGGTGGGCGTCAACCCCACCCGCGCAGGGCTGCTGGATGTGCTGCGCGAGATGGGGGCGCACGTTGTCATCAAGAACACGTGTGAACAGGGCGGCGAGCCGGTAGCCGATGTGACCGTTCGCGCTTCGCCCTTGCGCGGCGTCCAGGTCGGCGGCCACACGGTGGTGCGCATGATCGACGAGTTTCCGATCCTGGCGGTCGCAGCGACGCAAGGTTCCGGCACCACCGTCGTGCGCGACGCGGCCGAATTGCGCGTCAAGGAGACCGACCGCATCGCCG
>CAZWPV010000277.1:0-4506 GCA_964635485.1 uncultured Anaerolineales bacterium | reverse complement strand
CAATCGACCATCGGCGGGAACATCGCCTGCAACGCCGGCGGCCCGCGCTGCCTCAAGTACGGCGTCACCGGCGATTACGTGATGGGCCTGACCGTCGTCCTGGCCAGCGGCGAGGTGCTGAAAACCGGCGGCAAGCCGATCAAGAACGTCGTCGGCTACGACCTGACCTCGCTCTTTGTCGGCTCGGAGGGGACGCTGGGTATCGTCACCGAGGCGCTGCTGCGGCTGATCGCCAAGCCGCAGTTCGTGCGCACCGCCCGCGCCGAGTTCGTCTCGCTGGACGATGCTTCGCGTGCCGTCAACGCCATCCTCGCCGCGGGCATCGTCCCGGCCACCTTGGAGTTTATGGACGAGACGGCCATCGCCTGCATCGAGGAGGCGATGCAACTCGGGTTGCCGCTGGACGTGGAGGCGATGCTCATCGTCGAGACCGACGGCTCGGACGAGGAGGCGGTGGTGCGCGAGATCGAGACAGCGGCGCGCGTCTGCCGCGAGAGCGGCGCGCGGCAGGTCAGCGTGGCGCAGGATGAGGCGGAGCGGGCCAGCCTGTGGCGCGCCCGGCGCAGCGTCAGCCCGTCGCTAGCCCGCAAGGCGCTCAACAAGCTGGGAGAGGATATCACTGTGCCTCGCAGCGCCGTGCCGGAGGCGATCCGGCGCATCAAGGCGATCAGCGCGCGGTACGATCTACCCATCGTCGTCTTTGGCCACGCCGGCGATGGCAACCTGCATCCCAACATCCTCTTCGACCGGCGCGACGCGGCACAGTGGGAGAAGGTGCAGCAGATCGTGGGCGAGGTCTTTCAGATGGCGCTGGACCTGGGAGGTACGCTCAGCGGCGAGCACGGTGTGGGCACCTTCAAGCTGCCCTACGTGCGCCAGGCATTGGGACAGACCTCCATCGACGTGCAGCGACGCATCAAGCAGGCGCTTGATCCGCAGAACATCCTGAATCCGGGCAAGGTGCTGCCAGAGCCTTGACGCGCCGTATCTCCGCCTTTACTTCCCTGCGCTGAAGGAGTAGCGGATCACATCCTTGGGGCAGGCATCGACGCAGCTCCCGCACAGGACGCACTCGCTGTTTTCCATCGCGCCACTCTGCACCATTCCGTTGACGTCGAGGCCCATCGGGCAGGCTTTGGTGCAGCGCTTGCAGTCGATACACTTGTCCTGTTCGGCCTTTAGCCGCAGCGCCGGCCATTTGAACAGGTTCCTGATCTTGCGCCCAAGGATCGTGAACGGCGCCATCCAGCAGATGGTGTGGCAGGCAGCCCGCTTGCCGGCGATCCAGGAGAGCGCGATAAAGATGCCGAGGACGGCGTAGTAGATGATGTACCCCTGCGGACGGTCCACGGATATGCCGCTTTCGGTCAGGTGGAAAAAGTTCACGCGCTTGTATCCGCCGGCCGATATAGCCAGGAAGGCGATCAGGCCGATCCAGATGAACCAGATGGCCCACTTGATCCAGTTCCACTTGCCACCACGGGCGGGTTTATCGTTGACGGCGGTGCACGCCTCGCCCAACCCCGCGCCGGGGCAGAGCCACCCACACCACAGCCTGCCGACCAGGAGCGACGAGACGAACAGCGCGACAAAGACGATAAAGCTGCCGTTGACCACGCCGTTCATCGCGCCGTCGATGATCACGTAGGGCGATAGATAGTTTATGATCACGGGGAACGAGAGCAGCGAGATCAGCAGCAGTGCTTTTCGGATTCGCTGTCTTTTGCCTTGTTTCTTGGCCACGTTGAGCCTTCCGATCAATATTGTCCCAAGGAACCCTGTTTCTTGGCGATTTGCTCGCAGACGCTAAAGAACAGCCAGCCGACGGCGAGGTAGATCGCCGAATGCACGATCAGCCAGACCAGGCTGCCATCACGCCACACGGCGGCGAGCGACTGGCCATCCAGGACGACGCGCCGCAGCACGACGATACCCTGCGTGCTCGGCAGCGTCCTGGAGATAGTCGCCAGCCAAGCTGGCATCTCCTCCACCGGGAGCAGCGCGCCACTGAGAAAGAGCAGCCCGTTCTGCATCAGGTTGGCGAAGGATTCGAACTGCTTGTAGACCAGCGTGGCCCCGGCGACGATGAACCCAGCGCCGTAGATGCCAGCCAGCGTCAGCGCCAGCACGGGCAACCCCTCCCAGCGCATCGGAATCCTGATGTCCAGGAGCGAGAACATCGCCTCGCCTATGATCAGCACCTGAACGGTGCTGACGATAAAGTTGGCCAGCGAGCGGCCGAGCAGGAGCAGGCCGACGGGCGTGGAGCTCATCGACATCTGCTCCAGCGTCCCCGTCTGTATCTCCCCCCGCAACCCCCAGGCCACGTCGCCGATGGCCATCAGCGCATAGAACCACACCAGGTAGCCGAGGAACGTCGAGGCCAGTTCCTCGGGATCTATGTCCCCTCCACCCATCAGGAAGCCGATGCCGATAAAGGTGCAGCCCAACGTGAAAATAGTCACCACCGCGTTGGCCCGATACGTCCAGGTGGTCAGCAACCCCTTGCGTGTTTCTCCTAGTAAGGCTATCAGGGCGGTTTTCATTGGGCTGACCCCCCTTGTGCTGCGTCGTCGGTATCCAGCATGCGCACAAACACCTCTTCTAGATCGGGCTCGGCGCGGCTGGCCGAGATCAGCGGGAGACCCAGGGCGCGCAACCGGCCGAGGAGATCGTAGAGGGCTTCCTGGTCGGCGATGGGGCCGGAGAGGATGGTGTTGCCGTTCTCCTCTTTGACGTTCAGGCCGAAACGCGCGGCGAGGCCGGCGGGCGGCGCTCCTTCCACCTTGATTTGATAGTACTCCTCGCTGAAGAGATCGAGCAGTTCCTCGACGGGCTGGTCGGCGATGATGCGTCCTTTGCTGATGATGGCGACCCGGTCACACAGCTCCTCGGCCAGGTCCAGTTGATGCGTGGTGAGCACGACCGTCTTGCTTTGCTCATGCGCCAGCCGCTTTATCATACCCTCCACCGTGCGCGCAGCCTGCACGTCGAGGCCCAGCGTGGGTTCATCCAGCAGGACGATGGGCGGGTCGGCGATGAGCGCGCATGCGATGGCCACTTTTTGCTGCATGCCGCGGCTGAAGGTGCGCACCAGGTCCTGCCGCCGGTCCCACAGCCCTAGTTCGCGCAGCAGATGCTCCGCCTGCGAAGTGAGCTTTTTGCCCCACAGCCCCTTCAGGTTCCCAAAGTAGATCAGGTTGTTCCAGGCCGAGAGCGACCAGTGGACGTTGCGCGTGCCTTCGAGGACGACGCCGATCTGGCGCATCGCGGCGCTGCGCCGATGCCAGACGTCGTACCCGTTGATGTGCGCGCGTCCCGAGGTTGGCCTGACCAGACAGCAGATCATCTTGACGGTGGTCGTTTTGCCCGCACCGTTTGGCCCCAGGAAGCCGAACACCTGCCGCTCCGGTACGGAGAGGCTCACCTGGCGGACTGCCTGGATGGGCTTGCCACTCTTCGAGCGATAGGTTTTGCTGAGAGAATCGAGCCGGATGACGGCGGATGGTTCCATGATTTGCACCTCAGTGCCGGATTGGCACTATTCAAAAATACGCATTTCTCAGCGGAAGGTTGCACCGCCGGCGCTCGCTTGAGGCTCTGCGTTGCCAACGACGTTGCCCTCCTCGTCGGTGACCAGCAGCCCTTTGCTGGCATCCAACAGGACAAACTCGTTGCCCCACGGATCCTGGACCACCGTGCAGCGGCCAATCTTGATATCGAACGGCGGCACGACGACTTTGCCGCCTGCCTCCTCGAAGCGCGCCGCTGCCGCGTCGGCGGACGCCACCTTGAAGTCGATCTCGGGTTCCTGCGGTTCTCTGTGGAGCACGATCTCGGCGTCGGTATCTGGCATGCGCAGGCCGACCATCTCGTCGGTGTGCCAGATAAGCTCCTGCCCCAGGCGGTCGCGATAGAAAGCCAAGCTGGCTTCGAGATCGGGCACGTAAAGGCGCACGCAGTCGAGCTTTTGTATCAGGGGTTTGGGTTTCATCCGTTTTTCTCCCAGCGCTGCACCTCGACGATGTTCCCCTCCGGGTCAGTGAGATAGGCGAAGGTGATCGCTCCCGCCCCGGTCACCTCCACCGAGACGACCTTGCCCAGCTCGCCGCCGCCCGCCGCCAGCACCGCCCGGCGGGTGGCCTCCACGTCGTCCACGGCGAAGGCGACGTGACCAAAGCCGGGATGGTCGGCGCGGACTCGGAGAGTCCGTGCGGGCGCTGGCTGCTCTACCTCTTGATCGTACTGGAAGATCTCTAGCGTCGGGCCTGACTCTCCATAGCCGGGCAGCCGCAGGTGGATGCCCTGGATGTGGACGCCAGGTATGCCTGTGGCCTCATCGAGCCACTGGCCTGAGAGGTCCCTCTCGGGTGGCACGGGTGTGCAGTCAAAGACCTGCTCGTAGAACCGGGCCAGCTTGCGCCAGTCCTTGGCAACCAGGTTGGTATGAACGCAATAGCGCAAAACTAACCCCGTGACGGAACAGGGGTTATCATGGGCATAAAC
>CAZWPV010000276.1:0-4515 GCA_964635485.1 uncultured Anaerolineales bacterium | reverse complement strand
TGCTTGCCGGCACACCGCAGACATCATTCCAGATCGCTGCCCTTGGCTGGGACGAGCAGATCGAGGCGCAGGGGCCGGAAGGGTACCTGATCCGCTCTACGGTGGTGGACGGCAAGCCGGCGGTCGTGATCGCCGCCGGGAGCGAGTTGGGTGTGCTGTACGGCAGCTTTCACCTGCTGCGATTGTTGCAGACCCAGCAGTCGCTCACCGGGCTCGACATCGCCGAGCGGCCGAGGATTCAACTGCGCCTGCTCGATCACTGGGACAACCTGGACGGCTCGGTCGAGCGCGGGTACGCCAGCAAATCCCTCTGGAAATGGGAGGAACTGCCCCATACGCTCGATCCGCGCTACCAAGACTATGCCCGGGCCTGTGCCTCGATTGGCATCAACGGCGCCGTGCCGAACAACGTCAACGCAAACCCGGTGATCTTGAGGAGCGACTACCTGGAGAAGGTGGCGGCCCTGGCCGACGTCCTGCGGCCCTATGGCATCAAGGTGTACCTCTCCGCTAATTTCGCCTCGCCCCTGAGACCGTCGGATAAGCCTGGTCGGTTCAGAGGAGTTGATGGCATTGGGAATCTGGATACCGCAGACCCCCTCGATCCAGACGTCCAGCGGTGGTGGCGGGAGAAGGCGGACGAGATTTACCGCCACATTCCCGACTTTGGTGGGTTCCTCGTGAAGGCAAACTCGGAGGGCATGCCTGGGCCGTTTGATTACGGTCGCACCCACCTGGAGGGCGCGAACATGCTGGCCCAGGCGCTGGCCCCCCACGGGGGGATCGTCATGTGGCGCGCCTTTGTCTACGACCTGCACGTCGATCCCGATCGGACGAAACGGGCGTACAAAGAGTTCGTGCCGCTGGATGGCAAGTTCGAAGACAACGTGTTCGTGCAGGTCAAGAACGGTCCCCTGGACTTTCAGCCCAGGGAGCCTTTCCATCCCCTCTTTGGCGCGATGCCCAAGACGCCCCTGATGATGGAATTCCAGATCACCCAGGAATACCTGGGGCAGTCGATACACCTGGTTTACCTGGCGCCGATGTGGAAGGAGGTGCTCGACGCGGATACCTTTGCTCGTGGTGAGGGCTCCACGGTGGCCAAGGTCATCGACGGCAGCCTGCACGGTTACCCTATGACGGGCATCGCGGGCGTGGCCAACGTCGGCTCCGACCGCAATTGGTGCGGCCACCACTTTGCGCAGGCCAACTGGTACGCCTTTGGCCGGCTGGCCTGGGACCACACCCTCAGCCCGGAGCAGATCGCCGAGGAGTGGATTCGGGCCACGTTCACCAATGACGATGGGGCCGTCGCAACCATCCGCGATATGATGATGGGCTCGTGGGAGGCGTGCGTGAACACTATGATGCCGCTCGGATTGCATCACATCATGCGCGAGGGGCACCATTATGGCCCTGATCTTGAATATGACGCGGGGCGCGAGGATTGGAACCCCCAGTACTTTCATCGCGCTGATGCCGCCGGGCTGGGGTATGATCGCAGCCGCAGTGGCAGCAACGCCGTCGAGCAGTATTTTCCTCCACTCCGCGACTTGTTCGACAACGCGGACTGGAACAGTCCGCGCGCGACCTGCCCGGAGAAATACCTGCTGTGGTTTCATCACGTCCCTTGGGATTACGAGATGCGTTCAGGGCGGACGCTGTGGGACGAACTCGCCTGGCTTTATGGCCGCGGCGTGGCGACCGTCAGCCGCATGCTGGAGACCTGGGCCGGGCTGAAACCTATCATCGATTCACAGCGCCACGAGGAGGTGCTGAAAAAGCTCTCGACGCAGGTAGCCGATGCCACCGAATGGCCGCAGGTATGCCTGGCCTACTTTCAGAAATTCAGTCAGCGGCCGATCAGGGTAGACGCGTCCGGCGGTGTCATCCAAGAGCGCGATGAAAGTCGTTGAACTCACCGGCAAATCCCAAATCCTGGCCTACCTGGAGAGCGACCGGCTCTACGCCGCGTACGCCGTCGGCGACCTGGAGCCGGCGCTGTTCGCCCACTGCGAGTGGTTCGGCGCGGAGCGGGAAGGCCGGCTGCAGGCCCTGGCGCTGCACTACGGCGGGCTGGGCTTTCCAATCGTGTTCCTGATGGGAGATGCCGATGGACTGCGAGCCATCTTTGAGGACGCGCTGTATATTGAACGTGCCTATTTTACCTGCCGCCAGGAGCACCTGGGGATGATGCGGGACTTTTACGAGTGGGAGCCGCTACCGATGTGGCGCATGGCACTGTGGCCTGAAAGCTCCCGGCCCGTGACTGGCGACTGTGTCTCGCTCACGCGCGACCACGCGGAGCAGTTGGCGGCGTTGTATGCCTGCGGTGAGGGAAACGCTTTCGACCCTGTGCAAGTGCCGGGAGGGGCCTTTTACGGCGTTTTTGAGGACGGCCGGTTGGTGGCGGCGGCGGGCACGCATTTGATCAGCCCGACCTACGGCGTGGCGGCGGTGGGCAACGTCCTCACCCACCCGGACTGCCGGGGGCGGGGCTACGCCACAGCAGCCACCAGCGCCGTCGTGGCCGAATTGCAAGGGCGCGGTATCCGCGACATCGTGCTCAACGTCAGTCAGAAGAACGCGACGGCCATCCGCATCTACGAGCGGCTGGGCTTTGAGCGCTACTGTTCCTTCTTCGAGGGAAGCGCCGTGCGGTAGAGGCGACGCATTCCCAGAATCTGCTTACGTTACGAAAGTCTGTCCGAAAAACATACCATTTTGCGCGACGCAACCAGATACCAGGGATGCGTCGCCCCAACAAGGAGTGAGTCTATGACCAAAGACTATGACATCAAAGACATCGACCTGGCCCCGGCGGGCCGGTTGCGCATCGAGTGGGCCGAGCGGGAGATGCCCGTCCTGCGCCTGATCCGCGAGCGCTTTGCCAAGGAAAAGCCGCTCCAGGGTGTGCGCCTCTCGGGCTGCCTGCACATCACCACCGAGACGGCCAACCTGGCCCACACGCTCCAGGCGGGCGGGGCGGAGGTGGTGCTCACCGCCTCCAATCCCCTCTCCACGCAGGACGACGTGGCGGCGGCGCTGGTCTCTTACTACGAGATCCCCACCTACGCTATCAAGGGGGAGGATAACGAGACTTACTACAAGCACGTGCACGCCGCGCTCGACCACGAGCCGCAGCTCACGATGGACGACGGGGCCGACCTGGTGAGCACGCTGCACAAGGAGCGCACCGAACTGATCGACGGCGTCATCGGCGGCACGGAGGAGACCACCACCGGCGTCATCCGCCTGAAGGCGATGGCCAAGGACGGCGTGCTGCGCTACCCCATCGTCGCCGTCAACGACGCGCTGACCAAGCACTTTTTCGATAATCGCTACGGCACGGGACAATCGACGATGGACGGCATCATCCGCGCCACTAACGTGCTCATCGCCGGCAAGACGGTCGTCATTGGCGGATACGGCTGGTGCAGCCGGGGCATTGCCATGCGGGCCAAGGGGTTGGGCGCCAACATCATCGTCACCGAGGTGGATCCGCTCAAGGCGCTGGAGGCGGTGATGGACGGCTTCCGCGTCATGCCGATGATCGAGGCCGCGCCGCAGGGCGACATTTTCGTCACCTCCACCGGCGATCTCAAAGTGATCGATAAGCATCACTTTGAGGTGATGAAGGATGGGGCCATCGTCTGCAACTCGGGCCACTTTAACGTGGAGATCAACATCCCGGCGCTGGAGGAGATGGCGGAGGGGCCGCCGCGCCGTGTCCGTCCCTCCGTGGACGAGTACACCCTGCCCGACGGGCGGCTGGTCCACCTGCTGGCGGAGGGTCGGCTGGTCAACCTGGCCGCCGCCGAGGGCCATCCCAGTGCAGTGATGGACATGTCCTTCGCCAACCAGGCCCTCAGTGCCGAGTATATGCTTCAGCACGCCGACGAGTTGGAAAACGCCGTCTATGCGGTGCCGGAGGACATTGACCAGGAGATCGCGCGCATCAAGCTGCAGTCGATGGGCGTAGAGATCGACACGTTGACGCCGGAGCAGGAAAAGTATCTGTCGTCGTGGGAAGAAGGAACGTAGCAAATATCAAATCGCAAATGGCAAATAGCAAGCCCTCCTGTGGCTAGGCCGGCAGGAGGGCTTAAGTTTTGGACGGGTGGAGCCGCTACTTGGGCTGCGTGGGCGGAGGCGCTGGATTACTCTCTGCATTCGGATGCGACATCGAGCCAGCGGTAGCGGCGGCGAGGGTCGCTTCCATCAGCGGGTTGGTGCCGCCCAATCCGTAGACCACGATCTGGCTGCCTTCCTCGCGTCCGATGCGCTCCAGCACGTTGAGCCGGTACATCTCCATCGCCTGCGACCCCATCGACTCGGAAGCCTCTTGCAACTTCATAGCGATGGCCTTTTCTGCATCTGCCTCGGCGATCTTGGCCGAGGCGGCCCGGCGCGACTGGGCCAGCACGCTCAGCTCCTGGATCAGGTCTGCCGGCACGCGGACGTCGGTGATCTCCACCGAGGAGACGTCCACGCCGAAGGAGGCGGCTGCCGTGT
>CAZWPV010000275.1:0-4531 GCA_964635485.1 uncultured Anaerolineales bacterium | reverse complement strand
GATAGGGGAAGAACTCGACGACGGTCACATCCAGACCGGCGGTGTGCAGCGCCCGTGCCGTCTCCAGTCCCAGCAGCCCGCCGCCGACGACGATGGCAGTATCGACTTCTCGTGCATATGCCTTGATTGCCAGCGCGTCGTCGAGTGTGCGCAGGACAAAGACGCCATCCTTTTCCGTCCCCTCGCATGGGGGAATAAAGGGCCGAGCACCCGTAGCCAGCAGCAAGCGGTCGTATGCCACCTGGGTGCCGTCTGCAAGTGCAACATGACGTGCCGCCGGGTTCAACTCTGTGACCTCGGTTCCCAGGTGCAGCGCGATGCCGCGCTCGGCGTACCACTCCACCGGGCGGTAGGTGAGCGCGTCCTGCTCGATCTGGCCGGCGATGAACTCCCATAACTGGGGGCGGCGGTAGTACAGATAGGGTTCCGCGCCGAAGATGTGCACCTCGGCGTCAGGGTCGGCCTGCCGAATAGCCTGTGCCGCCGTCACGCCGGCAACGCCGCTGCCAACGATGACGTGCCTAGTTGCCAATCTAGCTCACCTTCTCGAACATGTCCTTGCCCGCGCCGCAATCTGGGCAGACCCAATCGTCGGGCAGGTTCTCGAAAGGGACGTCGTCGTTCTCTGCGGGATCGTAGACGTAACCGCATACCATGCATTCCCACTTTTCCATTGGCGTGACCTCCTTGATGTTGCTAAGTATCATCTCAATAATCTGGGGGGCGTTGGGTGTGAGGGCAGCGTAGCTGCCCTCACACCCCCTATCTTTCCCCATTTATTGAGAAGATGTGTTGTTAAGTGTAATCGGCTTCTAGGCTGAGGGAAACCAGCACGTCCCATCCCTCGATCTTGACCTCGTGGATGGGTAAGGGAGGGGTGGGTGGGTACTTGGTCGGCTCCTGGAGGATCTCCCCCGTCTCCAGATTGAACTTGGCATAGTGGCAGGGGCAGACGATCACGGTGCCTTCGAGATCGCCCTTTGCCATGGAGCATTCCCTATGTGGGCAGCTCTCGTCGCAGGCGTAGAGCTTGCCGTCGATGTTGAACAGCAGAACTCTCTGTCCCTTGACCCAGACCGACTTGCGCTGTCCAGGCGCGATTTCCGATAGCGTGGCAACTTTGACAAACTCTCCCATAGTGGCTCTCCCTCCGTGTAAGATGCGCACAGGCCCCGCCTAGGCTTTTTGGGAAATGCAGGTCGGGCAGTAGCCGCGGAAAATAACGTCGTAATCGACCACCTGGAATCCGTGGGTGTGTTGTGGGGATAGCTTCACAGCGTTGCCATCGCATGGCACGTCCTCGATGCGCCCACATCCCAGGCAGACTAGGTGAGCGTGGTTATCTGTGGTAAAGTCATAGTGCCGCTCGCCCAATCCCAGGTCCAGCTCTCGGAGCAGGTTCATCTCCACCAACTCACGCAGCGTGTTGTAGACGGTAGCGTGCGATATGTCGGGCATATCCTCGCGCACGTGAGTAAAGACCTGCTCGGCAGTGGGGTGGGTGTCGTTCTCTAGCAACACCTGGATGATGGCCCGGCGTTGGGGAGTCAGCCTGCGGCCTCGCGCTTTGAGTTGTTCGCAGAGGCGGTCTACGGATAACATAAGGCAGTTCTTCTAGAATTACCTTTATTTATAATGTTTATTAACTAGTAAACAATATAACATACTTCAGCTTGCCTGTCAAGTACTTGCAGGAAACTTTAAGGTTTGGTTCGCTCAGGGGGTACACCTGTGAGCGTACACGTACGTCTTGACTGGGCTGTGCTTTCGGCTACAATGATGTCGCGATGGAGTCCACGGCTCAAGCCTTGCGGCGTATCCCACTCCTTGCCGCCCTGCCGGACGGTGCGCTGGCCCGCGTGGCCGGTGTGGCGCACGCCCGCGCCTACGAGCCGGGCGAGACGATCATCTTCGGGGGCGATCCTTGCCGGGCGGCTTATTTCATCGCGGAGGGCGAGGTGCGCGTTTACCGCCTTTCCCCATCGGGTCGTGAACAAGTGCTGACCCGGCTGGGGCCGGGCCAGGCTTTCAACACGGTCCCTCCTTTTCACTCTGGCGGTGTCAACCACGCTACAGTCGAAGCGCTTACCCCGACGACCGCTTACGTCGTTTCCGCCGACGACCTGCGGCGGCTGGTCGGCGAGTGCCCAGAGCTGGCGTCGGCTCTCCTGCAGGATTTTGCCGAACGGCTGGATCACCTGACCAACTTGGTCGAGGGTTTATCGCTGCGCACGGTGCGGGGACGGCTGGCACGCTTTCTGCTTGAGCATGCCTCGACTGACCTCGGTGGAGCCGCCGATGAAGGTGGCGTTGCGCGGCGATGGACGCAGGATGAGATCGCCGCACACCTGGGCACAGTGAGAGACATGGTAGGACGCACGCTACGCGCCTTTGCCGACGTAGGGCTGGTGCGCATGGATCGCCGGCGCATCGTGCTGCTCGACCGGGAAGGATTGGAGGTTGAGGCGCAGACCTAGCGCGTCGGCGCACCGGCATAGTCCATTTGTCGGCAAAAATGTGTTGCAGTATAATGCCCCCATCATAACATAGGAGGTTTGGACATGCCCCGTAAAATCACTGACGATTGTCTGGCCTGCGGTATTTGCATGGACGAGTGCTCAGAAGAGGCGATCAGCGAGGGAGAGCCCATTTACGTGATTGACCCGGAGAAGTGCACCGATTGTGGCTCCTGCCAGGATGTATGCCCCAACGACGCCATCATCGAAGTCTGAGCAAAGTTGGCTTCAAGCAGTTCAAAAGGCCACGAGTGCGCGCTCGTGGCCTTTTGAGGTCATGGTTGGCCATGTTTGAAAATCCCTCTCCCCCCGAAAGGCACCGCCGATTCCGTCTGGTATTGCCGCCGTTCCCTACGTGGGATAGCATCAAGCGTTGGCCCAAGAGCTTGTTGCGTCTTAAACTGGTGACCACCGACGACCGCAACGCGTGGAATCTGTGCGTGGAGATCTTTTGGGCTTCGATTATGAGTGTTGCGGCAGCGTTCAACGCGGCTTTCGCGGTGCGATTGGGTGCTCAGAACACACACGTCGGCCTGTTGACCTCGCTGCCGGCGCTGCTGGCCGCTCTCATCAGTATCCCGGCAGGGCGTTTCTTGGAGCGGCGCGCGCGGCGCAAGGCGTGGGTGCTGGGCAGTCTCTTCCTCCATCGACTGGGGTTTCTCCTGGTCATCCTCATCCCATGGTTGCCAGGGGTGGCCAACAAGGGAGCGGCCCTCGTCGCGCTGCTGGTGGCTATCGGCGCTCCGGCGCATTTCTTCAGCGTGGGGTTCAATTCCATGCTCGCCGATGTTATCCCCGAACGGCGGCGGGCCACAGTCTTTGCCACACGGAACATCATCAACACCGGCATATTGAGCGTGGGGATGTTGCTGGCTGGGCAGTGGCTCGACCGCGTTACGTTCCCGGTCAACTACCAGGTGATGTACGGGGTGGGGTTTCTGGCCTCGATGCTCAGCTCGTTTTACCTGGCCAAAATCCAGATGTCTGAGGCGAGCGTGGCGACGCGCAAGAAAGGGACCGCTCGGTCGCTCAAGGCCCGGTTGCGGGAGTTGCGCGAGATCGCGCGCGCTGAGTCGGATTTCGTCCGCATCATCGTCGATACACTGCTATATGGCCTGGGGGCTTGGACGGCGGCGCCGCTTTACATCCTGTATTTTGTGCGCGAACTTGATGCCAGCGACGCTTGGATCGGCCTGCACGGCATGGTCGCCAATGTGTCCGCCATCGCCGGCTACGCACTGTGGCGGCATCTGATCGAGCGCTGGGGCGCGTCCAGGTCGCTGAAGCTGACCGTGATGGGCGCGGGCCTTTATCCGCTTTTGCTTGGCCTGCTGCCTCACCTCACGCCAATCCTGTTTGTAGCCGGTCTGAACGGGCTGGTCGTCCCCGGAGTCAATCTGAGTCACTTCACCACGCTGTTGAAAGTGTGTCCGCAGGATCGCCGCCCGTCATTCATCGGGTTCTACACCACCGTGATGAACGTGGGGGCTTTTATCTCCCCGTTGGTTGGGGTGGCGCTGGCAAGCCGCTTTGGCCTTGGGCCGACGCTGATCGGCTGCGGCGTGTTCTGGCTGCTGGGCGCGTTGATGTTTCGCGTGTGGCCCGTGCGCGGAGGAACCGATCCGCCGGAAGATGGTTGAGTGAATGCGACTTTTGTCGTAGACAGAGGGCCGTCTTTCTGCTACACTGTATGGCAGAAAGGCGGTCTTGTTATGCAGAATTGGGCTTTACCCGAGATCAATCTGGATTTGTGCAATCGGTGCGGCGACTGCGTGGAAAAGTGCCCCACAAAGTCGGTGGCGATGGGGCCGGATGGCCCGTTCTTTGCCCAGGCGGTCGGTTGCACCTACTGCGCTGTGTGTGAGACAGTCTGCCCCCAAGGGGCGATCACATGTACGTATGAGATCGTGTGGGAGACGGAGGGTTGATATGGCAGTCAGGCAGATCGTCTCTACCAAAAAGAGAGTGCGGTAAAAGTCAAGTCCGAGATTAGGGCTGAAAACGAACCTTAGCAA
>CAZWPV010000274.1:0-4561 GCA_964635485.1 uncultured Anaerolineales bacterium | reverse complement strand
GCAACGTGCTCCACTGGCAGACGGGCTACATCGCCCGCCAGGCCCCGGTGCTGCCCGCCGACCGCGAGGGGTTTGCCCGCAAGGTCAAGCCCTTCTGCCGCCTGTACGAGCGGGAGACGGCGGCCTACGCGCTCATCACCGGTATCGACTACATCTACGACGAGTGCCCCTACGCCGTCGGCGCGACCAGCATCCGTCACAAGGAGGTGCTGAACCGCATGGAGGAGGAATCGCCGGGGACGAAGGCACAGTTCTACCTGGGGTTCCTGCGGGCGCGCAAGGCGGGGTTCTTCTGTGAGCAGGCCGAGGAGGTGGAGCTACACCCCTGCACCAACTGCGGCCAGCCGACCAGCGCGCCGGGACTGTGCGCGTTCTGCCGGTTGTGGAAGACGACGGATTGACAACGGATAAACGAATGTCCGGTGCAGATCGTGGAAGAGAAGGGGCACGGCGAAGGAGCGTGAAATTCGAGCCTCTCAAACCGAAAGCGCCCACAAACGTGGCAGCACTTCCAGGGAGTGCCGAACCCCGCGGTCGATAGTGTGTTCGACCTCTCCCGACTCCTGAGCGAAAGCGACCGCTGCGTCCCAGTGTGCCTCGCGCTCGCGGCGCGCCGCCTCTATCTGCGCCTCCGTTTTTCCCATGCGCCTGAGCATCTCGACGCGTAGTGCATAAGGGCAGCCATTCATCATCCACTCTTTGGAAATCTCCCACATGGCTTGAAAATCATCCAGGGATACGTGTGCCAGCGCGTGGGGTATCACGGCGTTCTCCAGCGCCGAGGCGATGGTCGGGAAATCGCCGTGCAGTTTGCCGGTCAGGGCAGCGAACGCGCCCAGCAGAACCCTTCCGGGCACGGGCAAATCGGCCAGTGATGCTATGCCCAGCCTCTGCATCATCTCGTAGCCGGACCGTTTCCACACCTCGTCCACCGCCAGGTGGCAGAGATAGCCTGCGACGAACGCCTGCTCGTGCTGTTTTAACTCGCGCCACGGGCGAACCAGCAGGGTGTCGAGTCGTTCCAGGAAATTTTCACAGCTTTTGCGGAAGGCGTCCTCGCCGTCCTCGTGCAGGCGACCCACAAAGTGAGTCGTGCGCCGGTCGATGTCGCTGAAGCCGTGCACATCGACCAGGATGCAGCCGAGGAGGAACGGGCCGTAGGCCGCTGAATCAAACCGCTGCAACTGCGCAAAGACGCGCTCGCCTACGACCACGTGCGTGACCAGGGGGGCCATTCACTTTTCTCTAGGTCTTTCTTGCAGCAGTCGAACGTCCGCGTCCACCATCATCTCGATCAACTCCTTGAACTGCGTCCGCGGCTCCCACCCCAGCTCGGCCTTGGCTCTGGAGTAATCTCCCCGCGCGGCGTTGATCTCGGTGGGGCGCAGGAAGCGCTCGTTGACCTCGACGTGATCGTGCCAGTCCAGCCCTACGTGGGCGAAGGCGACTTCGCACAGATCTTTGACCGTGTAGATGGTGTTGGTGGCGATGACGTAATCCCACGGCTCGTCCTGTTGTAGCATCAGCCACATGGCCTCGACGTACTCCTTGGCGTATCCCCAATCCCGCACCGCGCCCAGGTTGCCGAGACTGACCTTGCCGTCGGCCACCAGCGGCTCCCCGGCCTCGTTCAGTGGTGGGTGGGCCACGCCCAGGTGGACGCAGGCCACGGCCATGGTCACTTTGCGCGTGACAAAGTGCAGGCTGCGGCGCGGGCTCTCGTGATTGAAGAGGATGCCGCCGCAGGCGAACATCCCGTACGACTCGCGATACGTCTTGGTCATCAGGTGAGCGTACAGCTTGGCCACGCCGTAGGGGTTGTTGGGCAGGAAGGGCGTCGTCTCGTCGACCACCTCTTGCCGCACGCCGCCGTATATCTCGCGGCTCGTCGCCTGGTAAAAGCGCGCGTCGAGCCCCAGCGTCCTGATCGCCTCCAGGATGCGGACGGGGGCCACCGCCGTGATCTCGGCGGTGACGATGGGCTGGCTCCAGCTATCGGCGGGGACGGATTGGGCGGCGATGTTGTACACTTCCGTGGGGCGGTACTTGGCCAGCACGCGCTCGATGGCGTGCGCGTCGATCAGGTCGCCGTACTCGAGCGTGATCTTGCCGACGAGGTGGTCGATGTTTGGGTAGCGGTAGTTGGTCGAGCGCCGCACCAGTCCGACGACGTGGTATCCTTTTTCCAGCAGGAACTCGGCCAGGTAGGAGCCGTCCTGGCCGGTGATACCGGTGATGAATGCCGTTGGTTCGGTCATATCACTCCTTCTGTTCCTTTGATCTCAAGAATTCGACCTGTGCAATTTATCTCAAAGCGTATCTCCGTCATTCCGAGCGGAGGTGGCGAAGCCGACGGAGTCGAGGAATCTCGTACGCCCGAACGGTGAGATTCTTCGACTCGGAGCGCTTTGCGTTCCTCGCTCAGAATGACCGTTTGACTAATTGTACAGGTTGCAAGAATTGGCTACATATTCTCCTGGGTAAAAACAACGTTCATCTGCGTCTCAATTACACACTGGGAAAGAACGCCACACGCGATAGCGTCTTCATCTGCCGGGCGAACTGAATCTCCGGCCAGGCCAGGCCGCGGGCCAGGTAGCGCCGCAGCTTTTCCCCCGCTGGCAGCCCGTGCTCCATCCAGCCTCTCAGCCGTCCCTCGCGCGCCAGGCGGATGCCGTGGCGGATCAGCGTGACCAACCAAAAGACGGGAAAGAGGGCCAGGTAGAGATCGACCCTGCGCTTGAGGTGACGATCCGCCTGGCCTCGCACCGCCAGGTAGGGCTTGAGGAAGGCTTTCCACGCCTTCGGGGAAATCAGGTCCTCCTGATTGGGATGCGTCATCAGGTCGGCCAGATCGCGGGCGGGATCACGCAGGCCGCAGTCCTCCCAGTCCACCAGCCCGAGACGGCCATCGGGACGCTGGATGACGTTAGCGAAGCGTGGGTCGGCCCGGCAGAAGCACAACACCGGATCTTGATCGGATAGCTCGCGTATCGCCGAGTGGCGGCTTTCCAGAACCGTGAAACACAGATCGACGGCGCGCCTTCCGGCTTGGAACTCGCTCTCCACCCAGTCGGCGTAATCCTTCAGATCGGCGTGAAAGCGGGCTTCTATATCGTCGAATGACCGACTCTGCCCGCGCGACATCCACAGGTCCTCGGTTGATATCGCGTTCATCTTGAGCCACACCTCGGCCAGTTGGGCCAGTTCTGCGGGGGTGGGGCGGCGGCGATCCCACGGTTCGCCTTCCATGAACTCGTAGACGACGAGGGGCCTGTGCGCTGCCGAATGCGGCTGGACGTGCGCGACCGGCTGGGGGGCGATGTCCAACGGGGCCAGCAGTTCGAGTGCCCGGAACTCGCGCAGTGGCGCGTCCCACCACTCTTTGCGCTTGAGAAACTCTTTGGCGATCAAGTGGCGGTCGCCGGCCCACACGTCGTACAGGCGATTGGATTGGTGCTCCAGCGAGGAGCGAGGAGAAACATCTATCCCATTCTCCGAGAGGCCCGTTGCCCGGGCCAAGATGGTCGTCAATGTGTCACTCATGTCGCTTTTGCCTCCTTGTTTTTTTGTTGAGGGTCGAAATATCGCCCGATTTTTTCGACCTCGCCCAGCACTTTGTTTATAGGTCAGCCTTGGTGCGTTGTTCCACCGATCCTGCCAATGCTTCGAATCTTTCCTCCGCCAGCATCAACGCCACCGGCACGTTCATCTCGATGCGCTTGATGACCTCGTCTGGGCTGGCCTCTCGGCAGCGTTTCAATTCGGTGGAGTCGACTCCCTTCCAGTGCGGGTGCTCCCAAGCCAGCCAATCTACCTTCCGCGTCGTCACCGGGATGCCACTCCTCATCGCCAGCAGCGTCCACTCGGCCCAGACCTCGTAAGACGGGCTGCTCGATTGACTCAGTATGCTGCTTGCCGCATCGTAGCTCAGGAGCAGGGCGCACGGCATCAACTCGATGGATCTCCCACAGAAAAGCTCAAACATTCGCGAAACCATCTGCTCGATCTCGCGATAGTTCTCCGGGTGGGTATCCCAGGCGGCTTGCGAACGCTCGAACATCAGGAACTCGGCCGAGCGGTAGACCTTGAGGTCCTGGAGAAACTGCCACCGCCATTCGGTCTCCAGGGTGAACAGGATGCGGTCCAGGAAGCCGAAAAAGATTGGCTGCCTCACTTGCGCGCGCGCCAGGGCCAACCGCAGCGCCTCCCGCGACTGTTTGCCGATGGTCGCCCCGGCAGGATTATCGAACGTGGCACATCCCTGCGCTTCCAGGTAGCGGACAAAGCTGGCGTTATCTTTCCCAGTCGGTGACGCCACGCTGACGCAGACCGCGTCAAAGGCCGATTGCAGCGTCTCGAGTTGGCGCTGAAAGGCGTGGTTGTATCTGCCGCTGGGGTCGTAGTAGGGAAAGGTAAGGATCATTGAGTCTTTTCGGCAACGACGATGATCTGTCGATCCTCTCCCAGCGCAAGCACCTTGAACCCGGCCTTGGCCAACATGTACCGCGCTTGCAGCGTTGTCCAGGAGGGATTGGCGTTAAACCGGTCTCCGCAGGCC